>QKGJ01000201.1 GCA_003251275.1 Ignavibacteria bacterium | reverse complement strand
GCGATTTCATCTCCACTCCGGATGGTCATCTTCTTTCCTGCAACCCTGCCTTCGTTCGCATGTTCGGTTTCGAATCGGTCGACCATGCGATGGGAACCAATCTGTCGGCCTTGTATCCCGATCCCGGAGGGAGAGAGAAATTCCTCGAAAAGATCATCGAACATCGCAAACTGGAGTATTATGAAACAGAGCTGCACAAAATCAATGGCACTCTTTTATACGTCATCGAGAACGCCATCGGAATCTTTGACAACGAGGGTAACCTCCTGCGCATCAAGGGATACATTTTTGACAACACGCGGCGGAAGGAACTCGAGGATCAGTTGCTCCATGCGCAGAAGATGGAAGCGGTCGGACAACTCGCCGGAGGTATTGCACATGAGTTTAACAATGTACTCACCACCATCCTGGCCGCTGCGGAAACGATCAAGACAAAGTCAGACGACCAGGCAACCCACAGCCTTTCCCGAATGATCGAGTCATCGGCAATTCGCGGAGGAGGAATTGCAAAACAACTCCTTCAATTTGCGCGTGCACGGAGTTCAAAACTCACTCCGATCTCCATGCCACAGGTCGTCATGGACGTCTGGAAGATTGTCGAACACTCGTTTCCGAAAGCCATCCGCCTTAATGTAGAAACTAGCGTGACCGAGGGGTACGTGCGGGGAGATCCCACGCAATTGCAGCAAGTTCTCCTGAACCTATGTTTGAACGCCCGTGATGCAATGACTCCCGCGAACGGCGAAGAGCCGACAGGGACTTTGACTATCTCCCTCGATTTTGCAACTTCCGATTTCGTGGATAGAAAGTTCGGTAAGGCAACGGAGGGACGGTATATCGTGTTGTGTGTGGCAGACACAGGCCATGGTATGGATGAAGAAACGCGGCGAAGAATTTTTGAACCTTTCTTTTCGACGAAAGAAGTTGGTAAAGGAACAGGGCTTGGCCTCTCCATTGTCCATGGCATTGTAGGAAGTCACGGCGGATACGTCGACACGGAAAGTACACCGGGTCACGGTGCCCGGTTCATTGTCTATCTGCCATGTGTTACGCCTGTGCCCGAACCATCGGCGGCCCCGGTTGCGGAATCGCGCGGTGGCAACGGTGAGTGTATTCTCGTCGTTGAAGACGATGAGTCGGTCCGCAGCCTGCTGCGTGAGTGGCTCTCACAGGCCGGGTATGAAGTCCTGGAAGCGGACAATGGAAGTTCGGGCTTGGAGGTCTATCGCAGCAACAAGGAGTCCATTCAACTGGTGCTTACGGATATCGGCATGCCAAAGCTTGGCGGCGCTCGTTTGTTTCGTGAGATCCGGAAGATACATTCCAGCGTTCCGGTTCTTTTTTGCACGGGATTCATCGAAGAGGAACGAGGCGCAGAACTGATGAAAGCGGGAGCTTCCGGGATTATCCAGAAACCGTTTCGCCCCTCCGAAATCCTCACGAGCATACGTGAGGCTCTGGACAGAAAAACGACTCACTCGTAGCGGAGCGCTTCAATAGGGTCCAGTGTCGACGCCTTCCACGCAGGGTACACACCAAAGATGAGCCCCACGAGAAGGCATGCACCGAACCCTATGGCTGCCCAGTCAAAAGGAATCACGACGGGAATATCGAGCAACAAGCCAACAACATTTCCTCCGAGAATTCCCATGACCACCCCGATGAACCCGCCAATCTGGCAAAGAGTGATTGCCTCGAGAACGAATTGTAGAAGCAGATCACTCCTCCGCGCACCAATTGCCTTGCGGATGCCAATCTCGCGCGTCCGCTCCGTCACTGACACAAGCATAATGTTCATGATGCCAACCCCGGCTGCAATCAGGGCAATAGAGCTGATAACAAGCACACCAATCCGCACGTAAAGGGTCACTTCGTTGAACTCTGCAATCATCGAATCATTCGAGAAATATCCAAAATCATCCTCCTCTCCGGGTGGAACGTTTCGCGCGACGCGAAGGATCGCCCTTGTTTGTTCGAGGCAATCATCATACACTTCCGCACTCGCGGCCTTCACCATGATATTGACGCTTCTCCCTTTTCCAAGTTTCTGGAAGAATGTTGTAAGCGGCATTGCTACGAAATTCCCCTGGTTCCCGCCCAGAGTACTTCCTTTGTTTTCAAAGACCCCGATGACATCATATACTCCGTTTTCAATTTTGATGGTCTTTCCCACGGGGACTTCCCCAGGATCAAAGAGCTTTTCGACAACCATACGCCCGAGAACAACAACCGGTCGTGCTAGCTCCATGTCACCTGCGGTAAACGCACGACCCTCCTCGACGTTCCAGTCGTTCGTGATAAGGGCTTCGAGATTCTCTCCATAAACACTCACATTCGGATTGGTGTAGCGGCCTTTTGAAAAGATCGTTCGCCCACGCGTCACTACTTCTAATCCGACGGCCTCTGCAAGATTTGTCTTTTGCTGCACCTGAAGGGCTTGGTCGTAGGTGATATCCTTTCGGTTTCGGTACATGAACCAGCGGCGTCTGTTAATGCCGCGAGGATATTTCTGAATTTGGAAGGTATTTACACCCAGATCACTCATGCCCTCTTCAATACTATTGCGGAGAGCTTCCATCGCGGTCATGACAGAAATGACTGAGAAGATGCCGACAACAATACCTAGAAGAGTAAGCATTGAGCGGAGTTTGTTTGCACGAATGGCGCTTAGCGCCATGACAAGGCTCTCTTTGAGAGTCCCTACCTCAAATGCAACGCGGCTCATCCGAATGTCCAGAGAAGGAAAAAACTGACCAGAGAAAAGATAGAAGAAACTGGAGGAAAAACAAAGCAGGCCGTTGGGTCGGCCTGCCCGCTGCTACTCGTAACGCAACGATTCTATTGGATCGAGAGTGGACGCCTTCCATGCGGGGTATACTCCGAAGATGAGGCCGACCGTCGTGCATACGGTCAGTCCAATGGCAACCCAATCCCAGGGGATGATGGCAGGGACTTCAAGGACGACCCCAACGACATTGCCGCCAAGAATGCCGAGAACAATCCCCAGTATTCCTCCGAGCTGGCAGAGGATCACGGCTTCTACCACGAATTGGCTCAGGATATCTCGTTTGAGCGCACCGAGTGCTTTTCGAATCCCGATTTCGCGCGTCCGTTCAGAGACAGAGACAAGCATGATGTTCATGATCCCCACACCCGCCGCCAACAACGCAATACAACTTACGACAAGAACACCGATCCGTAAATAGAAAGTCAATTCATTAAACTGAGTAATAATCGAATCGTTCGAGAAATATGCGAAATCATCTTCCTCGCCCGGTGGGACGTTACGTGCAACGCGAAGCACCATTCTCGACTGTTCAAGACAATCATCATAGACCTCGCGACTCAAGGCCTTGACCATGATATTCGTGCTTCGGGTGTTCTTTCCATACTGGTGGAAGAAGGTCGTAATTGGAATGGCACCGAAATTGTTAAATCCGCCAAGTGAACTCCCCTTCTCTGAAAATACACCGACAACCTGATAAATGCCGCGATCAATGCGCACAGTCTGACCAACAGGGTCTACATAGGGAGGAAAGAGGTTAGAAGCGAGTTCATTTCCCAAGACAATGACTTTGGTTGCAAGATCGATATCCTGCTGCACCAATCCCCTTCCCTTTCCAATGCCCCAATCGTTCGTTACCAATCCTTCAACGTTTTCTCCTGCAAGGCTTACATTCGGGTTGGTGTGCTTACCTTCCCAATACACAATCTTTTCAAATTGCCAGACTTCAATCCCGACGGCCTCCGCAAGGGTGGTTTTATCATGGACGGCAAGAGCCTGCTCATAGGTGATGTCCTTTCGGTTCCGCATTCGCTGGCGATCGCGATGTGAGTTGAATCCCGTGGAGAACTTTTGTAACTGAAAGGTGTTGACGCCTAGCTGTGTCATTCCTTCCTCGATGCTGTTAGTCAGTACACCCATCGCAGTCATCACCGAGATGATTGAGAAAATGCCGACCACAATGCCAATAAGCGTCAGCACAGAGCGGAGTTTATTCGCTCGTACAGCTGCAAGGGCCATGTTGAGCGATTCCTTAAAGGTAGTCCAATCGAGAAGTGCCTTACTCATAGCGCAATGCCTCCACGGGGTCCATTTTGGCCGCCCGATACGCCGGTAGAAACCCTGAAATAACGCCAACCATCAGTGATATGAGAATCGCGATCGCCACGACAGAAACAGGCATCGCCGTCGGAAGAATCTGGTCGACAATCAAACTCAGTGGGAAAGAGATCACCAAACCGATAATACCGCCGATCAGACAGAGCGCCGCCGACTCTACGAGAAACTGGAGGAGAATTGTCCGACGTGGCGCACCAAGCGCCTTCCGAATTCCAATCTCTCTGGTTCGCTCCGTCACTGAGACAAACATAATGTTCATGATTCCAATCCCCCCAACAAAAAGAGAAAGTCCTGTTATAAACAATCCGATAGAGGCAATGATTAACAGGATCGGAGTGAAGAAGTTCGTGAGAACTTCTTGTTGATTGATATTAAAATCATTCTCCTTCCCGGGCATCAGGCCACGGATCGATCTCATGATTCCCTCCAGCTCTATCTTAGCATCTTCCATTTGTTGAAGATTGGCAACGCGTACTTGTATTGTGACATTCCTTCGACCACCGAACTTACTCTGAAATGCGTGAAGAGGAATGAAGACCCGAAGATCGGAAGTGAATTCACTGAACATCCCTCCCTGCTTTTCAAAGACGCCGACCACTGTAAACGGATGTCCAGCTACACGTATTGTCTTGCCGATTGGATCTTCCTGGGGAAAGAGAGTTTCCGCGACTTCAGCCCCAATGGCACACACGGGCCGCCCCCCCGCGGACTCTTCGGCCGAAAAGAACCGACCCTCCGCAATTGCCCCACCTGAGGCAAACATGTAGGAGTGAGTCGTTCCTGTAATGATGACGAAATCCATCGTATTGTTGCCATACACAACCTGGCGACGCGTCCCAACCGCTGGGGCCACGGCGTCCACAAGCGTTGCCCGTCGTTCAAGCTTTGTGGCATGAGCAACCTCGATGTTCCTGCGATTGCGAATGGTCGCCCAGTCTTCGTTGCCGACCCATGGAAATTTTTGGATATAAAGAACGCCTGTTCCGAAGGCATTGGCGCTTTCGTTGAATTTCCGGTTGACTCCTTCTATGGCCGTCGCCATCAGCGTTACAGAAACGATCCCGATAATAATACCGAGCGTTGTCAACACTGATCGCATGCGGTTTGCCCGCAAGGCGTTGAAGGAGATACTCAAGCCCTCCTTAAGTTCATTCAGGAAATACATGGGAGGAGCCTCCTACGAAACCGCTGAATAGGTCTTGCGCTTATTTACTTTTTCATCCGTTTCGATCAGGCCGTCTCGGAGGCGAACAACCCTATGCGCGTGCTCTGCAATGTCCGCTTCATGCGTAACGAGGATGATCGTATTTCCCTGGCGATGCAGATCCTCGATCAATCTCATGATTTCTTCCCCCGTTTTGGTATCGAGATTACCGGTCGGTTCGTCTGCAAGAATGATTGATGGTCTGGTGACGAGTGCCCGCGCAACGGCAACGCGCTGACGCTGTCCGCCGGAAAGCTCATTGGGCTTGTGATGTGTCCGGTCGCCCAGACCGACATGCTCCAGCGTTTCCTTCGCCCGCCGCCTTCTCTCACCGGACGGAACGCCTGCATAGATCAGCGGTAGTTCTACATTGTGCAAGGAGTCTGATCGGCCAAGAAGATTAAAGGTTTGGAATACAAATCCGATTTCTTTGTTTCGAATGCGCGCCAGTGCGTTATCATCCATGTCGCCCACGCTGACGCCATTGAAGTGGTAGCTGCCTGAGGTCGGCGTGTCAAGACAACCGATAACATTCATCAGGGTGGACTTACCGGATCCTGATGGCCCCATGATCGCTACATATTCATTCTTCCCGATGGAAAGATCCACTCCGCGCAACGCTTGCACCTGTTGCGCCACCCCCATATCGTACGTCTTGACGATGTTTTTTAGTTCAATAACATTCATGCCGCAGTCCTTTGGTATAGCGTTACGTTTCTTTTCGATCGCCGGTCTTCTTCGGCTCTTCTATCCTGACTTTTGCATCCTGCTCCAGTTCGCGGTTGATGGCCTTGTAACTGCCGGAAACCACGTCCATCCCCTCGGTCACTCCTTCGGTTATCTCAACGTGCGAATCATTACTTATGCCTCGCTTTACGGGCACTGATTTCACCTTGCCATTTTCCACCACAAAAACTATTTCCGGAGGTCTCTTATTCTCTCTCCCCTTGGCCGATTCGTTCTTAATGGCAAAGGTCCGTTCTCTGCCGTCTTCTTCCTTAGCTTCGTTCTCCATTTTCGGCATACGCGTCGTAACGCTTTGGATGGGAACACTCAGGACATCGGTTTTTGTTTCTGTCTCGATATCCGCCGTCATGGACATTCCAGGCTTGAGCGGGATGTCCTTGTCGAGAATGCGGATCTTGACCTCGAAGTTCGTCACCTCTTCCTGCGTACCGAGGCCCCGCGATGTTCCGGTATTGGCAATTTCGTAGACGACAGCTCTGATTTTCCTGTTTGGTATTGCGTCAACGGAGATCCGCGCGGTATCGCCGAGCGACGTCAGGATGACATCGTTCTCACTTACGTCAACCCTGGCTTCCATTCTTGAAAGATCAGCAATCGTCATCACGTCCGTACCTTGAAACTGTACCGTTCCGAGAACCCGCTCGCCGAGCTCCGAGTTCAACTGGCTCACGGTTCCATCCATCGGAGCGACAATAGTCGTCTTCCTCAAGTTCTCTTCTGCCTGATCCAGAGTCGCCTTTGCCTGAGCATAGTTTGCCTTGCTCGATTCGTACGCAGCCCGTGCCTGGTCATACTCTGCCTCGGAAGCAAGTCCCTTTTTATAAAGGGTCTCGAGCCGGTTGAATTCGGGTTCGGTCCGGCTGAGTCCGGCCTTTGCCTGAAGGAGTCCTGCCGCAGCCTGGTTTTTCTGTGCGAGGTAGACATCGGGCTTGATTTTCATCAAGAGCTGGCCTTTTTGCACCCGCTGACCTTCTTTGACGGGAAGGGAAACAATCTCGCCACTCACCTCAGGAGATATTTTCACCTGCACCTCCGGTTGAACTTTTCCCGTCGCCGTCACGACCTGAGTAATCGTGCGACGGGAAACCTTTTCCACCTGAACAGGAATGACCTGTTCCCGTTTGCTGCCGATAAGAAGGACCACCATCACCACGATGAGAACAAACCCTATCGCGGAGAAAACGATAATCTTCTTCTTTGATTTCTTTCCATTCGTTGACATGCTTTTTCTCTCCTGGATAAGTAGATAGTATCGCGTCCGTCAGAGCGCAACCGGCTTAACGTGACTTCTCCCCGATGACGTACTCGACGTTCCGTTTCGCAATAATATAATTGTACGATGCGTTTACCTTGTTGGCCTCAGCGTTGACCAGATTCGCGTTCGCGACGAGAAGGTCAAGCAGCGTACCCGCACCAAGATTATATCTCTCTTCTGCAATCTTCCGGTCTTCGACTGCAGAGAGGAGTCCCTTCTCGGTCACTTCAAATTGCTTTCCGGCTGCATCCAGATCAAGCAACGCCTTTCGGATTTCATTATTGATATCACGCTCGGTCTGCCGGATACCGATTTCTGCATTGCGGTACGCAACTTTCGCAGATTGAATGGCCTGGTTCGTCTGGAAGCCATCAAAGAGATTCCACTGGACGCGGACACCCCAATTGATCGTCTTGTTGCTGCTGAGTTGCGAGAACTGTTCGTTCGTAAGGCCATACCCCGCAAATGCGTTGACTGATGGCCAGTATCCCGCTGTCGCCTGCGTGATGCCTGATTCAGATGCAGAGAGCCGTTCCTGCGCTCCAAGATAATCTGGTCGGGCGGCCCAGGCCCGTGAACTCAGGTCATTGACGTTGCTATACTGTTTCCTTGTCACATCCACATCCGACACTTTCAAATCGGTCGAAATCGATGCATCCACAAAGTCGAAGGGGTCGAACGGATTCAGACCGATCAGGGCAATTAAATCCGATTTTGACTTCTCAAAATTATTCTGCGCTGTAATCAACGCCAGCTCATCGGATGCAACTTGCGATTGTTGGCGATACACATCGGCGATGGAGAGCGCGCCAACGCGGTTTGATTCCGTGATCCTCTCCAACTGTCGATTATCACGCTTCAAGTTCTCTTCACTCACCCGAACCAATTGCTGATTGCGCAGCACATCCAGATACGAGCGCTCTACCTGAAACACAATCGTCTGGCGTGTGCGCGCCGAAGTAAGTTCTGTCGCCACCGCAGTCGCCTTCGATTGGCCAAGCCTGGCGTATCTGGAGAAACCGTCAAACAAAACATAGTTCGCGTTCAATCCTGTGCTGAAGCTGTTGGTGACAGCAAACTGTGGAGGGATTTCCACCGTAGTGCCACCGAAAGTCGAAGAGGTTGATGCGCTGCGGTCAATCTGTGTTCTGTTCCATGAACCTGACACGCTCAGTGTCGGGAAGAAACTTCCTTGCGACTGAAGGACTGAACTCTGCGCGGATTCAATATTATTCTGTGCTTGCGCCACCTCTATATTCTGTTCAAGGGCAATCTGTGTGGCCTGTTCGAGAGTGAGGGTTTTCGGTTGCGCCCCCGCCATGAAAATGGTCAGACTCAGGAGACCGGACACTCCATGAAAGCGACGGTGCATTCGTTTCATTTGTTCTCTGTTACACATGTACTTTACCGCCAAATGGTGAATATTGGGAATGATGGAAAAACCTTCTGTATAGACGATTTTCTGCGTCAAAAAGTTTCATGGGCGAGTGCGCTGGACATGATGCCCGCAGAATCTTAGGTCGATTAGCGACGTCCTGCATCAAGCACCTGATTCTTCTTTTCAATCAAGTATGCAAGAGCCGAATCGTGCTCATTGGGAATGAGGCCATCCAGGATAGCCTCCTCCACAGCCTTCTTTAGCAAGCCCACCTCTTTCCCTGGTTTTAGTCCGAATACCGACATGATTTCATCCCCTTTCACGGGGGGCTGCCAGTTTCGTAATCGATCCTTTTCCTCGACTTCAACAATTTTCTCCATCACCACATCATAGTTTTTCAGATATCGCGCGACCAGGCGAGGATTCTTCGAAGTGATATCAGCCCGGCATAGTTTCATCAGATCGTCGATATCATTCCCCGTATCGAACACCAGGCGGCGCACGGCGGAATCAGTTACTGTTTCATCCACTAACGCCATTGGCCGGAGATGAAGACGCACAAGCTTTTCAACGTACGGGAGGGGTTCCATCGGGAGCTTGAGACGTCGAAATACTCCCTTCATCATTCTTGCGCCCAGTTCTTCATGGCCGTGGAAGGTCCAACCTACTCCTTCCTTGAAGGCTTTTGTCCGAGGCTTTGCAATATCATGGACAAGGGCGGCAAAACGAAGCCAGAGGCTGTCACTCGTTTCGGCAATGTTGTCTACCACGATGCATGTATGCAGAAAAACATCTTTGTGATGATGGTCGTTCCTTTGGTCAACGCCTGCCATTTGCGCAACTTCGGGAAACACAGAATCCAGCAGACCGGTGTCATACAAGAGGCGGAGTCCAATCGATGGCTTCGGTGCCTTAAGAAGTTTTAGAAACTCTTCTGTGATCCGCTCCTGTGAAACAATCGCGAGACGTTCCTTCAACTCCCGGATTGCCTGAAGAGATTCCCCGCCAATTGTAAACCCAAGCTGCGCGGCGAACCGTATCCCCCTCATCATCCGCAGTGGATCATCGCCATACGTGGTGATGGGATCAAGCGGTGTGCGGAGAATTCTTGCCGTAAGATCGCTTCGTCCGTTCAGTGGATCTTCGAGAAACCCGAATCGCTCGCTGTTGAGGCATGCTGCCATCGCATTCACCGTGAAGTCTCTCCGCAGAAGGTCATCCCGTAATGAGCCCCCTGCAACCTGGGGATTACGCGAGTTTGCATCATACCTTTCTTTTCTTGCACCGACGAACTCAATCTTGCCGTCTTTGGTGAGAAGCATTGCGGTACCAAACCGCTCAAACGTCACAACTGTCTTTTCGCCCAGATCGAGAGCAACATCGCGAGCAAACGCGATACCGTCGCCCATCACGAGAATATCGATATCAACATCAACCTTTCCCAACATTAAATCACGCACATATCCGCCGACGACATAGACTTCGACTTTCCGCCGGTCGGCGATTTCTCCAATCCTCCGCAGGAGAGGGTGAGTCAGTTCTATTTTCTTCTCCGTACTCAGGAAGGAATTCCCTGCGATTGAATTTTTTCCATAATGATGTTCGCAACCTCCAATGCTCTTTTTCCATCCTCACCACTGACCACAGGCGTTCCGCCTTTTTTGATCGTCTCTGCAAAAAGCTCCAATTCATATTTCAGTGAGTTCACCTCTTTTACTTTGGGTTGCTCATAGGCGATCTTTCGTTTCACCTTGCCCGCATCGATCATACCCAGCATCATGGTTCCCTGCTTCCCTTCTTCATTCTCGTCCACCAACCGGAACACTTCAGCAAGTCCTTCAGCGAAATCGATGGAGATGTATTCGCTTTTTTGAAAGAGACGCATTTTCCTCATCTTTCGTTGTGAAATCCGACTCGCAGTGACATTTGCAACACACCCATTTTCGAATTGGAGACGGGCATTAGCGATGTCCACACTTTCTGACACCACTGCCAGGCCGTTCGCGTCAACGCGGACGACAGGTGAGCGGACAAAACTGAGAATAACATCGATATCGTGGATCATCAAATCAAGAACGACGGCAACATCTGTCCCCCGTGGATTGAACTGTGCAAGCCGATGCGATTCCACAAACATTGGCTCTATCGTGTACGCATCGAGAGCAAGGATTGCGGGATTAAATCGTTCAATGTGGCCGACTTGGAGAACTAACCCACCATCCCGTGCCAGGATGCACAATTCACCTGCTTGCTCCGGAGTTTCCGTTATCGGTTTTTCAACGAACACATGCTTCCCCAGTCCGAGAGCGATTCGTGCAATCTCGAAATGAGATGTGGTCGACGAGGCAATCGTGATGGCATCAACCGAACGGAGTAAGACCTCCAACGACGACGATGCTGCTGTCCCATATTGCGTCGCAACTACTTCTGCCTTCCGCACATCGGTATCGAACACTCCCGCAAGTTGGGTCAGCGAGCTTTCTGCAAGCATCTTGCAGTGCAACGTTCCGAGATGGCCAACACCCACAACTCCGATCCTTGTCATTTTTGTTCCCCTTTCTTATCGGTAGGTTCTTCGGCGGGAGTTCCTGCCAGCTTCCAGAGGGCAAAGTACGATATCCCCGATGCAATTTCATTAGCGCTGGCAGGAGAGAATATTCTTGTATATCCACGAAGATCTCGTTGGTCTGTGACAACGTAGTGGGTCGTCGGGTTTCCCCCCTCCTGCTGAACAGGCGTGTGGGCATAGTATCCAATGATGCCGTTTCTCTGTGTCGAAATTGATTCATCCACCATATGCACCTTTAGCCAAACCCCAATCTCTTCAAGTTCCTTGTTCTGAGTGATCGTATCTCGAATGTATTCGTTGCCATAGCGAAAGAACTGTATTTGATTGAAGAGGACGATTACCGCCGTCAGGAGAAGGGAAAAAGCCATGATGCTGCGCTGTCGACCTCCCTGTTCAAGGAATTTCCTCAAGCCGTGGAATCCAAGAATCAGAACGGCAGGAAGGATCAAATAATAAAGGTCAACACTCTGCGTAGATGCTCCAGTGACAAGAAACAACCCAATCCAAAGATGCAATGGAATGAACTTCAGAACTTCCTGACGTGACCTTTCAAGTGGGAAGAGAGATCCAAAGCCCGTGAACACCAGAAGACCAATGGGAACAAAAAAAAGAAAACCACTCTCAGGCCAGGCCTCGAACCCAACAATCGAAGGCACAAAACCTGTGTCGGTATTCCAGGCATAGAGCAACCAGGGAACCACCATTCCGAAAAGAACGAGCAGTATGGAAATTGCCACCCTTGCTGCACGCCTTGCATCCCTTGAGTTGATGAACACATCAAAAAGAATTATTCCCACCAACAATCCTGCCTGCCAGAGGAGGAGAGATGCGACTCCGGAGAAAATCGACGCGAGCAAGTACTCGTTCCGAAAAAGAAAAAATAGGCTCACTAACATCAAGGCCAAAGCGAGAGGCAATGCGCTTCCGGACGGCCCCAGATGCAACATCCAGCTTTGAACAGCAAGCGAAAACGACACACAGAGCGCAACGAACCTGTCCCCGATGATTTCTGTTCCCAGCAGGAAAGAAAAGAGAATAACACAACAGCAGGATAAAAGGCTCAGCACCTTCATAACGAGGAGTGTGTCAAGACCGAGCATCGAGCCGATTTGAGAAAGGAACATCCAGACAGGCTCCGGACTCGCCCATGGCGCGGGACTTGTGATACCGGTGAAATATTGTTGAGCCAGGAATGTTGAATCCGGCGTAAAGTCAAAGAAAAAGTATACATTAATATAGTACACACCCACTACTGCGGGAATTCCGTAACGGATTATCCTGGTGATGATATCGTAACCTCTGCTTTCCATTGGGAATCAGTAATGATGGCGGTAAACTATAGAACCACGGTTAGAGGGACGGCTGAACGCGCCTGCAGAAAGTCACCGCGAAGAATACTGAGAAAGGAATGAAAGACTGTAATTTGTTGCAAAATATAGCGATAATGGTCTCGAATATCAACGTTCTATTCTATCGCAAGGGCATCGTTTCATGAGTAATACTCACCTGAAGAAGAGAATTATCCTCGGCAAAAAGGAGGAGAGGCGAATTCTATCCGGCCACCCCTGGGTCTTTAGCAATGAAGTTCGGGAAGTGATAGGGCAACCCAGGATTGGCGATGTTGTTGAACTGTTTTCTGCGGGAGGGATCTCGCTCGGGATTGGATTCTACAATCCGCATTCACTCATTTCGTTCCGTCTTCTCTCCGCTGTCGTCGAAGAGATCGATCACCCTTTTTTTCACAAGAAACTCTCCACTGCGCTTGAACTCCGAAGGGGCCTGTATCCAAACGAGAATGCTTTTCGTCTCGTTCACGGAGAGGCCGACTTTCTCCCCGGTTTAGTGATTGACAAGTTTGGCGATTTTCTTTCAGTGCAAACCTTCTCCTTCGGGATGGATCGACAGCTTCCCCTCATTTGCGATGTCCTGGAATCGCTTTTCGCGCCGAAGGGAATTATCGAACGAAATGAATCGCCATTGCGAACAATGGACGGCCTTGAACTAAAGAAAAGTGTACTGCGAGGAACCGCGGGAACTACGGAAATTAACGAAGGGGGATTGATATTTCGAGTCAATTTGCTGGAGGGACAGAAGACCGGCTTTTTCCTGGATCAAAGGGAAAACCGTCTGGCCCTTAAACGATATGCACCGGGGAGGAAGGTCTTGGATTGCTTTTCAAATGACGGAGGTTTCGCTCTTCATTGTGCTTCAGCCGGAGCATCTGCCGTCCTGGGCATCGACAATTCAACTGATGCCGTGCAGAGGGCATCGACCAATGCTCACCGTAACCGGTTGGAAAATGTCAGGTTCGAGAAGTCTGATGTTTTCAAGAAACTCCAGGAATTCGCCACACAGGAAGAGTCTTTTGATCTGATAATTCTCGACCCGCCATCATTCACCAGAAGCAAGAAGAACGTTGTAACGGCAAAGAAGGGTTACAGGGAACTCAATACAGCCGCGATCCGTTTGCTGAACAGGAACGGCATCCTTGTCTCGGCTTCATGCTCGCATCATATTACCTCTGATGTGTTCCTTGGCATCGTGGATGGGGCAGCTCGTAAACTCGGCAGGGACCCACAATTGCTCGAGTGGAGAGAAGCAGCGCCGGACCATCCGACTATTCCAGGCGTTCCTGAAACAAGGTATCTCAAGCTCGGAATTCTACGACTTCTGAGTCGTTGATTTTCGGATACAAAGGGCATATCTTGTATACAGATTCTTATTGAGGGGGTACTCATGAAACCGATATCCGTTGTTTTCGCACTCTTGCTTGTTCCGATGATCGGCACTGCACAGGACTTGCCGCTTTCCATCTCTCCCGCCCTGACAGTTTCGTCAATGCCGTCTTCGCTGGACACACCGAATGGTTTTGATTCGGCGAATATCGAAAGCGAAAGTGATCCTCTCACAAACGCATGGGGACTTGACATTCTAATATCAAACGACGGATTTGGTCTAGGCACGTTTTATCGACGGGAGTTCTCTCCTGACCTTTTCGGCTTTGTTTCGTTCTCTATTTCAGAATCAAAGGATGATCGGGAAGTGGATCGAATCGATTTCACCGGTCAGACATACACACCGGGAAAGATCAGCAGATTTTTTGTCTTGCCACTCATGGTCGGCTTGCAGAGAAGAATGTTTCGGGAAGATATTGTAGACAATTTTCGTCCATATGTGAACGCGGGTGTGGGACCGGCGATGATTTATACATCCCCTTTCACAGAAGTTACGCCTTTGTCAGCGGGAGGATATGAATTTCGGCAAGTAGAGTTTTTTGAAAGCCTCGGGAAGGGACGGCCGCATTATACTCTCGGTGGATATATAGGCTTTGGGGCAAACTTTGGTTCAGAGAAGACGAATCTCTTCGGCGTGAATTTCCGATACTATTTTACCTACCTGTTCTCGGATGGTCTTCCTTCTCTTTTCAACCCCCTGGACCCGACGTCTTCCACGAGCAAGAAGAAGAGCTTTGGTGGATTTTTCATTACTTTGAATGTCGGCAGGATCTACTAGAATTGCGAAAGGCATCGCTACCAACGCAGGACCTCCCCTAAATCCCTTGTGGCAACGATGCCTTTCTGTCGTTAGACGCTTCCAAGATACATCATCTCACCTAAGCCTGTGGTGACTCTAGTCACCTGTGATTACCACAGGAGCGGCTTGAGGTGCTTCGCCGTAAATGATCTCTCATTGGTGACAATTTCTTCAGGCGTTCCTGTAGCAACGACGCTACCCCCGTTCTCACCAGCATCAGGTCCAAGATCAATGATGTAGTCAGCACATTTAATCACGTCAAGGTTGTGTTCAACAATAACGACCGAATTACCCGACTCGATCAGTGCATTAAAGCAGTTGAGGAGCTTTGCAATATCATCGAAATGAAGTCCGGTGGTTGGCTCATCGAAGATAAACAGTGTGTGACCTGATTTTTCTGGCGCAGTAAGATGTGCGGCGAGTTTGATCCGTTGAGCTTCACCTCCAGACAGTGACGCGGACGATTGCCCGAGCCGCAGATAGCCAAGGCCGACATCGTCCAGAACCTTGAGCTTCTTTGCAACTTTACGCCCGCTCGGCTCCTCCTGAAAGAACGAGATCGCTTCCTTCACCGTCATGCTCAACACATCATCAATATTCATGTTGCGATATCGAATTTCCAAGACTTCTTTCTTGTATCTCTTCCCTTTGCACGAATCGCATTCCAGAAAGATATCTGCAAGGAACTGCATTTCGACCCTTATCATCCCATCCCCTTCACATGCATCACACCGTCCGCCTGGCACATTGAACGAGAAATGACCCGGGCTGAATCCGTGAATTTTTGATGCTTGCGTTGATGCAAAAAGATTGCGAATAAGATCAAACACCTGAATATACGTTACCGGGTTTGACCGTGGTGTCTTTCCGATGGGCGATTGATCCACCAGCTGGAGTGTTTCGATTTGTTCGGCCCCGTTGATGCTCTTGAAAATTCCGACCTTTCCCGAGAATTCGCCCTTCATTCGCGAGATGCCTGCGAACAGAATATCATGAACGAACGTACTCTTGCCGCTTCCGCTCACTCCGGTGATGCACACGAATGCATGGAGCGGTATCCTCACATCGATTTTCTTGAGATTGTGTTCCTCAGCCTTTATCACCTCAAGGAAAGACCCGTTCAATGTGCGCCTGGGGGGAACCGCAATAGACTTGCGACCTGCAAGATAGGCTCCCGTCAATGATGATGCATGTTGCATAAGACCGGACAACTGCCCATTGTATACAATCTCACCTCCGCGTTCCCCGGCATGCGGGCCAATATCGACAACGACATCGCTTGCCTTCATCATTTCGGCATCGTGTTCAACGACAATGACGGTATTCCCCACATCGCGCAAAGCTTTCAATATGGAGAGGAGGCGATAGTTGTCTCGCGGGTGAAGGCCGATACTTGGTTCGTCAAGAACATACACGGCTCCGACAAGTGTTGACCCAAGCGAAGTTGCCAGATTGATACGCTGTGATTCTCCTCCAGACAGAGTGCTCGATAATCGGTCAAGGGTGAGATACCCCAGGCCAACCTCGTCAAGATACTGGAGTCGTTTCTGCAACTCCGCCACAATCCGTTTTGCTATTTTCTGCTCGTACGGAGTTAAATCAAGATCATTACAGAGTTGCCTTGCCCTTCCAATCGTCATCCGGACAACATCGCCTATATTTTTCTGATTCAGGCGCACGCTCAGTGCCTCCGGCCGAAGTCGGTCTCCATTACAGGAAGGACACGTCGTGTATCCGCGATACCGGCTCAATAGAACCCGGTAATAGATTTTGTACGTCTTTTTCTCCAGCTTTTTGAAGAACCCCTTGACCCCATCGTACTCCCCGAAACCATTGATCACGATTTCAATTTCAGCGGCGGTAAGGTCAGAGAACGGTATATCGATCCTTAGTCCGGCTTTCTGGGAAACCGCAAGGAGTCTTTTCTGATTCTCCCGAAACTTCGGCGTTGTCCAGGGAACGATTGCTCCCTCCTTTAGTGATTTTGTCCTGTCCGGGACAACCAAGTCCATATCGATCCCAATGGCCCTGCCAAACCCCTGACATTCTCGACAGGCACCAAACGGATTGTTAAAGGAGAACAACCTCGGTTCAGGCTCATCGTAAGCGATGTTGCAGTGAGTACAGGAGAAGTTTTGATCAAACTGAATCCGTTTCATTGAATCAACGATCACGATCGTGGCACGGCCCGCACCTGAAACGAATGCTGTTTCCATTGAATCGACAAACTGTGGATCGTCGGTCCCTCTCTTAAACACAATTCTATCGACCAGGACAAGAAAGTCGGCTGCTTTTCCTTTCTTGGGAGCAGGGTCTTTCGTAAGATCAATTATTTCTTCGCCTATTACTATCCTGAAGAAACCCTCCTTCTGCAAGTTTGCGAAGGATGTCGCGAGAGGCTCTTGATTGTGGACCGGGAGATGGAACGTAATGTACAGCTTGAGACTTCCAACGCCCTGTTGTTCACACTCGCGAGCAAGCGCATCGATCACTGTCTTGATTGAATCGCGATTCACTTCGCGCCCACATTTCTTGCAATAGGTTTTTCCCACGCGCGCATACAGAAGTCGGAGATAGTCATACACCTCCGTCGAGGTCGCAACCGTCGATCGGGGGTTGCGGGTATTGGATTTTTGCTCGATCGCCATTGCAGGACTGATACCCTGTATTAGATCAACGTCGGGCTTATCCATCCGGTCAAGAAACTGACGCGCATATGATGAAAGACTCTCAATGTAACGTCGTTGTCCCTCGGCATAGATCGTGTCAAACGCAAGGCTGGATTTTCCGGAGCCGCTCACGCCTGTAAACACGATGAGTTTGTTACGTGGAATATCGAGATTGACGTTTTTCAGGTTGTTGACACGCGCGCCGCGAATTACTATGGAATCACGAGGCGTGGCTATCGAACTACGATGTTGAATCTGTTTTCGGGAACGTTTTACCATTCTGGACTATCAAATCTCTTGGTAAGTGGAGGGAAAAAGTACAGCATTGAGCTTGGAAAAGCAATCGATGTGTGTGGAAAACAAAACAGCCGGCCCGAAATTGGCCGGCTGCTGTTGAGCAATGCTGCTGGTGGAGCAGCGGACTAGCGAATAGTCCCCCCTATGCTTGCGGCAACATTTCCATTCTGACTTGTAACACTGATGGAGACCGAAGCAGTGCTTACGGAATCCATACCCGGCTGACTGTCTACAAGACTGAAAGAATATGATGTCCCGCCAAACAAAATGTCATTGAGGCTAATCGTTCCATTGTTGCCAAAGGACACCTCTGCTTGGGAGCCAGTGGCAGACACAGAAATCGTTGTACCGGACGAGAGTGGATTTCCGTTTGCGTCGGAGACATTAAACGTAAATACCTGCCCCCCCCCATTTGCAATGTTTATCGAGGAGGGATTGATGTTCGAAATCTGAGAAAACCCGCTCCACAAAACTAGAGAGCTATCTCTCACGATTGTTCCGCCTTGACCTATTGTTGAGGCAATCACATAATGATAGCCGTTCCCAAACGGAGTCAGTGCATTCGCTCCAACGGGTTGAGGATTCCCACTGATAAGATCCGCACTCCCTTGACCAGTCTCGCTCGTAAAGATACTCGCAACAATGACACCAGCACGGGTATTAAGGTACACAGCTGTGTTTTGAGTTACCGGATTGCTATAGATATCGCCAACCAGAACGCTAATCGCATCAGTTTTGCCAAACACTCCTAGAGCAGGGAAATTCAGTCTCTCAGGACCGACTGTAAAATGCGCTTGATCTGGAAAACCAGCTCGGATAATAAGGCGAACGGGAGAAGATGTCAGCGTTCGGGTCCCAACTGTTGCAGTTGCAATAATCTGAGCAACTCCGGAACGAATACCGCTATTGAATGTTGTAAACGCCTGACCAGCACTATTCGTCCTGACTGTTACTGGTGATATATACTCACCTCCACCAATTGCCCCGTTGATGACGAAGGTAAGGTTAACAGCATGGACACTGTCTACCGCCGCACCGACTGAGTCACGTACTTCCCAACCCAAAATCGAAGTTTCCTCAGCTCCAACACCATAAACAGAGACTTCCTGAGGCGAGGCACCTAGAAACGTAATTGTCTGAGCTATTCCAGTCCCGCCACCCCCACCGGAAACAACCGACCTTGATCTCATTCCGACATTGAGGGGAGTCAGGACACCAGACTTGATAGCAGCAACAATTGTGGTGTCTCTGTATGGCGATTTTGTAAAGCTGAGGAGAATTGAGGAGCTGCTATCTACGGAAAAATCGAGTCGGTAAATTCCGTTAGCATCTGTTGTCCCAGATTTACTGTTGCTTGGGTCTGCCCCCTGAGCTTGAATTGCGACCCCGGCTATTGCTTCACCGGTCAGCGCGTCTGTTACCTTGCCGCTTATGCTTCCCGTTCCCACGGCCGGTGGGCTATCAACCGCTGAATCGTTGTTACATCCAGCCCAAACGAACGCAAAGGTGAGAACAGGAACGATTATTTTCAATACATGCTTCATAAGTGATCCTCTAGCCAGTGTGTGGAGTTATTGTTCTCTACCCCTTAATTTCGTGTCATTATTGATTCGTTCTTGTTGCCACTTCTTATACAGAACAGTCCCATTTGTTCTTTGCGTGATTCTTTCCTGAAGAGTGGGAACAAGATCCGCTTTAAGAAGAATGACAAGTTCTTTCTTGCTGATTTCCTGCTTCTCGTAGCCAAAAAGATATCGCAAACCAAAAACATACCAGGGAAGGTCTTTCAGAAATGGGATTCCCGTTCGAATGGTTGATTCGTCGGTGTTATATAAGCCACCTATGATGGTTTCTTCTCCATCAAGCAAAAGGAGGTTCGTGTTCGCTTTTGTCTTGTTGATGATCGTGCTGATCTGTCCAGGCACAACGTTACTGCGCTCGACATCAACCTCAAGGTGAATAAAATTGACTCCCTGCTCGGAAATTACCTGGGGTGTTACTTTCACAATTGTTCCCGAACTATAGAATTTGTCAATTATATTTCCAGCAAAATCTCTTTCCCGAATCGAGAAGTCTTGACCAACCTGAATTCTCCCTTCTTCACCTGATCGGACAATGATTTGTGGATTGGAGAGTATCTCACCAAGGTCATAGTTTGAAAAGAGTTTTGCGATAAAACTCAAGTTCGCAAAACTAATTTTCGGCGTAATGCCAGCTTGAAATAATTCCTGGTCGCCGGTTCCTTTGACGAGGTCTGCGCCATTGAAGTTCGCGTCGAAATCGGCGTCATTTGTGCTCTTCATGAATGTCCAGTTTATGCCAACCTCTTCTGCACGGCTGAGGTTCACTTCAAAGAAAGTGGCCGAGATTGTAATCTCACGGCTCTTGATGTTCGCAACTTCCTTTTCGATCTTGGTGCTTCCTGTCGGGCCGCCGGCAACCGTTTGGCCTCCCTGGCCGGCAGTAGTCGTTATCTGGATATACGTTTCAAATTCCGTATACCAGACATTGTTCTTCCGGCATATTGTCTCAAGGGCATCCCGCCAGGCCATCCCTTGAATATCGACGCCAACGGGGAAGTCCCGCCGTTCAGTATCGATCACAATTTTTCCGGTAAACTTCTTGCTGACCTCACTGATCGCGTTCAGCGCCTTATCAAAGGTGGCGGTCGGTGCAATGGAGACAAGCGATTCAGGCGGTGTATACTCTTTAAATGTTCGCCGCTCGGCCGGAGTTTTCTGAGAAAATGCCTGCCCCGCGACGAAGAGCATCAACACGACTGCAACATAGCAATGGAATGTATGCATATTCATCCTCGATCCTTATTTGTTAACAATATTGTCTTGAACACCGTACCGAATCTTCAATTGGAACTTCTCAATAATCCCACCTTTGTTTAGCGTGAATTCAACACGACCCTCATCAGGAATGATCTTCGTGACGTATCCAAGATATACTTCATCACCCTCGACGAGCGTATGGATCGTATTTGTCTGATCGAGAACGAATGCCTTGCCGGGGATGACTGCCTTCAAGTCCGATCGCTCCACCTCAACAAGGTTTCTGAAATTCGGAGGTAGATCACGCGAGATCACAGGATTAAACGGGTCTGCCGATAGGTACGTTGGGGTCAACGCCCTCTCGCCGGGAGAGCTTGCAAGCTCTGAGACGGACGAGAAATAGGCATGGACGACCATGTCAAAAGTAACAATCACGCCTCCTGGATCTTCTTCAGACGCCGCTACTTCGAGTCCACGCAGCGACAAATTGTTAAGCTTGTACAGCTTTCGGCCATTCTCCAAAAACCAGATGAATTTATAAAAGGTGCGGAAAGGGGCTTCCCCCTTTAGCGTATACACGTTGAAACCATAATTTCCCCGCGACTGCGCGCCGGAATAAACCATGTCCAATTTCAACTGTCCGCTCAAATCTATCAGCCGGCTGAAATATGCATACGTCTGACCGGTGACATCG
>QKGJ01000079.1 GCA_003251275.1 Ignavibacteria bacterium | reverse complement strand
GGGGGCCGTTGTAATAACATTGGAGCAAAAGAACCAGTCCTCGGGGTTGAGAACGCGAAGCAGAATCCTCAAGAGCCCTGAATTCGACCAGGGAGCAAACAGAATTGATATGGACTTCATTTTCGAAAACATACAAAACACACAGACGATTGTCCTTGCCGCTGGATTGCTTCTCCTCCTGCTATGGGAAAGCGCGGCTCCGTTCTACAACTTCTTCAACGGTTCATATCGCGCACGCGGCCGCCATGCGTTCCGTAACCTCGTACTTGGAGCGGCAAACACCGCCCTCATCGCATTCATTTTTATCGGTCTCTGGTTATGGGCATCTGCCTGGGCTGATGCGCACCACGTCGGGGTGTTGCACTGGATTGGCGCAAAGTTTGAAATGCCGATCTGGGCGCATGCGGTTGGCGCAATGCTCCTCATTGATACATGGACATACCTCTGGCACCGCTTAAATCATGTCATCCCCTTCTTCTGGCGTTTCCATCGCGTCCATCACTCCGATAACCGAATGGACGTTACCACCGCTGGTCGCTTCCATGTCGGCGAGATTGTATTCTCATCGCTCCTCAGAATTCCGTTGATCATCATCCTTGGGATTCATCTGTGGGAACTCGTGCTGTATGAGACGATGATGTTTACGGTGGTCCAGTTTCATCATGCAAACATCGGCTTGCCGGGAATGCTCGATCGCGCACTGCGATCGGTTATCGTAACACCGGCAATGCACAAGGTTCACCACTCCCGTTGGCGGCCCGAAACCGATTCCAACTTCAGCGCTTTGTTTTCTTTCTGGGACCGCATCGGAGGTTCATTTCGCCTCAACTCCGATCTCCACAACTTGCGTGTTGGCCTCAATGATTTCGACCGGGATGATCAGCAAACGATAGTGGGCATGCTGAAGACTCCAATTAATAGCGGAGAAAGGAAGGCAGGGTAACTGAGAATTGGAAAACCATCTCATGAAACAACTCAGTCTATTTTCGCTGCTCATTCTATTCAATGGCTGCCATGCAAATAATGGGAACGCACTGATCGTCAAGGTAGGGTCGTCGCACGAAGAACTCCGGACACTCGCTGGAAACCCAGAGCGGGTGCAGGAATTCAAACTCCCGGAGACACCTTTTTCTGGGCCGCAAGAAAGCTTAACAGGTCTGGTGCCAGCCGGCACCTTGGTGGAAGAGTGGGTCTACGTTATTGACAAGGAAGAATTGTACGTCTGGTTTGCCGGTCAAGAGGACCAATCCAAAGACGAATGGCAGGTAGTCACATCGGCCAGATATCCGGTTGGGGCTGTTTACTGAGAAGACTGGTGAGGATTGTATGGTTCAGTCCTTGCTTGCCACGAACAACCACGGCTCCATGTTGTCCCAAACGTGTGCGAGTGAGTTCGCGATCTTGCGGTCGCGGTAAAGCTGAAGGAAAAGACTTGGTGTAATCAATCCACGAACAAGCTTCTCCCATCTGCCCAGGTCTTCAAGCCGGTACTCACTTTCGGGGATATTCTCGAAGCTCAGCTTCTCT
>QKGJ01000176.1 GCA_003251275.1 Ignavibacteria bacterium | reverse complement strand
ATTAGAACAGCGCTGAACACAAGGACGGCTGTTCGGGGGAGATGAATTAATGCGGCAAGAACAATCATGCTTATTCCCAAAGACCAAATAACCGACAAGCCCGGACTGCTAAAATGAACATCAAAGTACCATGCAAAATTTACGACTGTCAACTCAAGAAAAACCAGCCAGAGTCCGCGTTTAAAGAGAAAAGCAGAGAGCTCTCCCCTGGTTCTTCTCCTTCCGGCGAGAAGTGCTGAAACTCCCGCAAGAAAACAAAATGCTGGTGCACAAAAATGTGTTATCCACCGGGTGATGTAGATGGGCAAAGAGGTTTGCAGCGGGTCGGTCGGTTCATACAGAAATGCGGCGAAGTGAAAGTAGTCCCTCGTGTGGTCGAGCGCCATGATCACCATGACCAACCCTTTTAGCAGATCAAGGGACTCGATTCTGTTCTTCAGTAGTGATCCCATATTTCCTAACCTGTCGGATGCTCTGTGTGTGGTTGTACATTTCGGGAATACTGCGATGCGTCTGGACGCAGCAGAACATACGCAATTCCCAGTGTGAGAAGAAGATGAATGGCAAACTCAACCGGCGAATGAAACGCGCTGAGGATGACCTGGTATACCATCCACCCCAGCTCAGAGTCCAGCGAACAATCAGAAACGTGATATGCGAATCCGATGATTCCAACTGTGATGAAAAGCCATCCGATGAAAGTAACCAACTTCGGGGGTTTGTTCATTGTCGTGTCGATTGTGAGACGGAGAAATACTGGAGCGGCGTGAAGATAGTATGTGTCAAACCCAAAATCAAGGGAAGAGGTAGAAACTGTGGCAAATCTGGGAATTATGTAGTGGAGAACCTATTCATGATCAGCGTACACTTCATGCTTGGCGGTCGAGGTTAGACTTTCAGCCTGACACTTCTTCCGGCGGCATGATTCGCCTGAAACTTCGGTACAACAAAAGATCATAGATGATTTTCAGTGAACCGGCCACAAAAAATGGCGCACTCATGAAGACTGGATTCGCAAGAAAAACGCCCGTCAACGTCGGCGAGAGACTTGCTCCAACCGATCTGGCAATGCTGGTCACACCCGATGCAGCCGAGCGTTCATCGGGAGAGACAACTGCCATCGTGTACGATTGCCGCGTAGGGACATCCATTTGCGAGATCGTAAAGCGAAGGAGCAGCATGCCGATGGCAAGAGGAAGCGTTGGCATGAGAGGGACGAGAATGAGAAGTATGCTGGAAGGAATATGTGTGAAGACCATCGTATTCACCAGTCCAAAACGCCTGGCGATTCGTGCAGCACCGAGGGCAGATGCCGCTGCAATGAGATTTGCCCCAAAGAAAATGCTACCGAGAACTTCCGCCCCGACGCCAAACTTCAGGTGAAACCAGTAAGCGAACATGCTCTGGACGATAAACCCGCCGGCAAAGGCATCCATCCCAAACAATGCGCTCATCTTCGCAACAACGGTCTTCGACTTATGAAGACCCAGAATTGATCTGGCGGGAGGTAGATCCGGTTCAGAAGTCTCAACGGCTGATGATAAGCGAAGGAAGAGCACGGCGAGCAGCCCACCACAAAAAGCGTAGCCAGCGACAAGCCATCGATAGGACTCGAGAACGCTCATGCCCTGCTCCTGCATACCCTGCGCAAGGAATCCACCACCCAGCGCGCCGAAGGCTGCAGCCAGCGAGCCGAAGAGATTGTACCACGCAAATAGTTGAGTGCGCTTTACATCGGGGGAGAGTTGCGTGAGAGCCGCTTGTTCAATCGAAAGAAACGGGCCGATCTCTTTTCCGCTCGGACTGATCACCCCGACGATTGCAGCAAGCAGCAGCAACGCACGGTTCTCCGTTACTGCGAACACTGTCCCCGCAATCATCATCAGGGCTGCCCCCACCAGAAGCATTTTCCGCCGCCCCATCCGGTCAGCCCGGGTTGTGATCCAGAGAGAGATGCCGGCGTCTCCAAGCAGCGTACACGAAAACAATATGCCGATCTCTTCTTCACTCAAGCCCAGTTCCGCCAGGTAGAGCGCAAGGATGACGGAGATAAACCCATACGCAAAAAGGCGAACAACTCTCGATGCGAAGAGAACTCTTGTATCGCCTTGCGTGCGCATACGGTCTTGAGAACAGCTCCTACAGTCTTGAAACTATCATGTCAGGATCCGACAGAGAAACTGTCGACTACATTCACATCCGTGGTGCCAAAGCGCAATCATGAATCAGCAGTGCTTCACTTCATCTTCTTCCACTCGGCGATTGCATCTTCGTTGTATTTCACAAACTGCGCGTTTCCTGCTTCCTTCGCTTTTGCCTTCCCTATTTCGGCGGAAGCGATCGCACCCTTGTAGTCCTTGAGTCCTGCCTGAATCTGCGATTTGACCCGCCAGATGAAGAATGGATCGCTGTTGATCTCCAGTGACTTGTTTATCCATTCAAGTGCTTGTTTCAGGTCTTTCCCATTCTCGTAATAATACGATGCGGACTGAAAGTACATCGAAGCAACATCCGACAGAGGGTTCTCCATCGCCTTCTTAATCGCTGCCATCACTTTTTTGTCAACATCAAATTCCATCCTGAACTTCACCGAGGTCTTGTCCCAGGCAAGCTCGACGTTTGCGGTGCTCGTGCGAATGTCCGTGACGTTGATGGTGAAGGTCTCAATGGACGTCGTAAGCGCCGTGGGTTTTACTTTGAATGTCGCCTGATCCTCTTTTTCATCTCGACCCCCCGATGCTTTCTTATTGATAATGATTGTCCACTCCTGTTCGCCGGGAATCGTATAGAGAGAATATTTTCCGGCAGGGACGTCCTTTCCTTCCAGTTTCACCGGGTCGCTGAAGGAGATCGTGGTCGGTGCGTTTGCTCCTGTACGCCAGACCTCTCCAAACGGAACAAGGTCGCCAAATATCGTACGTCCTTTAACGCCAGGACGCGAATACTCGATTTTGATTTCCATGACGCCGACCTTTTGTTCCACCTTACCCAAGGGACTCGCGGCAGGGGTTTCCAGTTGTGCCTGTACGCTAGTCCAGCAGCCACAAGCGATGGCAATGGCGAATATTCGAAAGAGGGTGTTTTTCAAGGTAATTCTCCTTAAATGAATGATTGAGGTTCAATACTGGGATTGAAGGCAAGACATAATCAGGAAATTAGAAACATATCGCAAGGCGAATCAAAATGCCTTTTGTTTCGTAAGAAAACGAACATCATACCTCTAGTCGTCCCTCTTCACAAGAAGGAGCCGCCATGCCACGCATTATTTTTCTACCGTTGTTCGTCGTTCTCCTCTCTATTCATTTTTCAGGTCCATCGGGAAGGGAGAAAAAATCGACATACATCGTATCATCATCGTGGGTTGCAGAGCAAATGGGAAATCCAGCTCTCGTTTTGCTCCAGGTCGGGGACAAGGCACAATACGACACGGCTCATATTCCCGGAGCGCAGTATATCAGCCTTTCGGAAATCTCCACACCTCGCGGCGAAGGTCTGCTGACATTGGAAATGCCATCTCTCGGTCAGCTTGATTCTACCGTTGAGTCAAAGGGAATCTCCGATAATTCGATTGTCGTTGTCTACTTTGGCAACGATTGGGTCTCTCCCACGGGTCGCGTCTATCTTACACTGGACTATCTCGGACTTTCGGACAGAACATACATACTCGACGGAGGAATGCGCGCATGGATACGCGAGGGGCGAAGCGTCACCGCGGAGGTTCTTTCGCCAAAAAGAGGATCGTTCACTCCTCGTGTAGAAGAAGACGTTATCGCTCATCTCGACTGGGTGAAGGCAAATCTCCAGACTCCGACAATCTCCATCGTTGATGCGAGGACGCCAGATTTCTACACGGGCGAAAGATTAGGGAATGCCGATCGCCCTGGTCACATTCCTGGCGCCACCAATATCCCCTACAGCGATATGGTTGACGATTCATTGATGTTCAAACCGATTGAGACACTGCGCGAGACGTTTTTACACGACGGAATAACAAAGGGTAAGACGGCGGTGACCTATTGCCATATCGGGCAACAAGCAAGCCTGGTGTACTTCGTGGCACGGCTGCTTGGATATGATGCAAGAATGTACGACGGCTCGGCGCAGGAGTGGAGCCGTGATCCTGCATTGCCGCTCGTTATCGAAAAACAAGCGGCAAAGCAGTGAACACCTTATCGTAACAGAACCATTCGTCGTGTCGAGGAAGAAGAACCCGCCTTCAGGGAATAGAAGTATATGCCCGCGGGGACATTTTCGGCTGACCACTGTATGGCATAACTTCCCGGTGATTGCTCCCGGTCGACGAGCCTCGCAACCTCCTGCCCGAGCAGGTTAAACACTCTTAGCAAAACCTTCCCGCTGGATGAAATCGTGTATTCAATGGTAGTCGATGGATTGAAGGGATTCGGAAAGTTCTGCGCCAACCGGAATTCCATCGGGTGGATCTCTTCAACGGAAAGTGTTGTCACCAACACACCGACCGGATCGCTGAAGTGTTGGGATCCGTCAAAGTCCACCTGCCGAAGCCGGTAGTAGTACATGCCGCTTCCAGGAATAGTGCTGTCCGCATGAGCATAGTACTGGGGCACAGTCGTCGTTCCATGACCCGGGATAAACACGCCCGACAAATCAGAAAAACTTCCCCCTTCCTGTTTTCGCTGAACATAGAATCCGAAGTTGTTCACCTCGCTAAGGGTCGTCCATTCCACCAACGCCGTTGATGCGGAACTCGCTTGCACGGTGAACGACGAAAGCTGGACAGGAAGCGGCGTGTCCGAGCCGAATGCAATCCAGTGGTACACTACGCCCGTGGAGTTGGTCAGGCCGCTTCCACCCACTTTGAATGCGTCAACCATCAAGTCTTTGATGCCGTCGGCAAAATTCGGGTTGGCTTCGAATTCCAACGTGGCATCTCCCACAAGGCTGTCTGTCCGATGTACGGGTCTCGTCGCGGCTTCACCTTGCGCGATGACATATTTCGGATCGAACCCGATGTTTGGAATGGTATGGTCGGAGGTACCGTCGCCAACATACGAGCCGGTTCCAATCTTCCCCCCAACGTTTTTCCAGGCAACGTAATGCGCTAACACTCCTGATTTGTTGACTTGATCATTCGAGCCAACAGTAAAACCCGTGCTGGTAAATCCGGTGATACCATTGGATGACGACGCACCGCTTCCGAATGTATAATTAACCGACATCGTCGAAGACCGATGCACAGCAAATTGTTTGTCGTCAGAAAGAACTATGACGTAGTCTGGCTGAAATCCGGGTGAACTGATGGTCTGTACTGTCCCATTACCAGAATATGAACCAATAGCGGTTTCACCCGGCTTTGCCTTGAAAGCGACCCAGTAGTAAGCGGCTCCTGCCTCATTGGCCCGAGGATTTGCTCCAACAGTAAATCCGTCACTATCTAATGATGTGATCATGTCCGGTTTGGGCGATTGTTCACTGGCCAAACGCTTTGACTCTTTCCCGACCATAGTCGATGAACGAAGAACTGCCTCGAATGCTGCATCGACCTTGACAATTACAACATCAGGCTGCATTCCGAGACCAGAGATTGAACGGTTTATGGTACCGTCCCCGATATAGGTTCCTGAGAGTTGTTGCGCTTCTGAAAGATGAAACAAGATGAGCAATCCCACCACCACGATCCCACTCCTGCCCATGATGACCTCCATGGTTGTGACGGGAATAGTTCGGTGGGAAATATAGCTGCAATGAGCGTGCCCGTGCAATTCAGGTTGAATTGACCAAAAGAAGGGACGTACAGGAAAAAAAGTGACTGGGGTGTATCATGTGTCCAATATTGGCCAGCCGCAGACTCGCAAAAAAAATGCCCGGGTTCGCCGGGCGTTCGAACATGATTGCGATAACCACAGATCGAGGTTTTTCGGTTGGTCGGAATTTTCAGAACCCGGATGCTCTCCGCCGGAAAGAAACTCTCCACACATTCGCGGTACTCATGCGTCGCTCCAGGTCCGCCATGAAGGAGCAGCACCTTGATGCGCGGATTATTCCCGAATCGTTTTGTCCAAACCTTGAAATCCCCTTTGGGTGTTGAAATGGGAATCACCTCTACCCCACCCGTCTTGATCCCTTTCTTCTCACTGTGAAAACACATTGATCGTTGATCATCCTGTTTTGGTGTGCAGGAAGAAATGAAAAGGGGCACGATGAGTACCGGAAGTAAGACTCCTTTAGGAAAGTTGCCCAAAGATAAGCGAGGGAAATTCAAAAGACAAGGAAAAAGAAATCGGTGGGGAGGAACTACTTGGCCGCGGCCTGAATGAGATTGCCAATGCCGCTAATATTTTTGAGTAAGTCTCCGGAAAAATGATGGCGGGCCTGGAGATATGCCGGATCGTTGTAGCAGAGCCAGACCTTCCCTCCCCTGTCCTGCCAGGCAAGGGCTTTGAGGGGCAGGTCAATCGAGATGGTGGGAGCGGAAAGCATCAATGGCGTTCCGGCTTTTGGGTTGCCAAAGATCAAGAGCTGCGCTGCATGCATCTCCAATCCTGCATCCCTCGCATCCTTGGTAAAGTCTATACGTGAAAAAACTCTCAAGCCTCTCGCTCTGACGAGAGAATCCAGCCGGTCAATCGTCTTCTCGACTGAATAATTACTCGATAGGGAAGTCAGGCCCTCCACCTGCGCATTGACCGGCAAAGCCGAAAAGAGAATCAAGGAGAGGATGAATGTTCGAATGTTTGCTTTGATATTCACCATGAATCCTTGAACCAACTCGCATCGGCATAATAGGATTTCGTGAGCTCCTCGGCGTTGGCCGATTCTTCTTGAGTCATTGGAACAAACGCTTGCGCGATCTGTACATTCTCTTCAAGCTCACGAAGGTTTGAAATGCCAACGATAATCGTGCTGACGGGAAGTGTGAGAACATACCGCATAGCCGTCTCCATGGAAGAGATGCCATCCTCCCTGAAGATTCGTCCGCGCGCAGGTACTTTCATTCCAATGATTCCCATTTGTTTTTCTACCGCCGTTGGCAGTAGATGCTCGATAAACGATTTGTTGTGCTTATCCGCTGCGTTCAATGCCATCAGGATTGTGTCGAACGGATAGTCCTGAATCGCTTTACGTAGGACGAACGGATCGCGGTGCCCGGTAATGCCGAGGAACCGGACGAGTTTTTGCTCCCGCGCTTGTTCGAGCGCTTTGATTGCTCCGTCATCTGCGAAGATTGCATCCAGATCTTTCTGTGTTCGGACGTTATGGAGCTGCCAGAGATCGAGATGGTCAGTCTGAAGGTTCTTTAACGATTGCTCCAGCAATCGCATCGATCCATCGTAAGACCGGCTGTGGGTTTTGGAGGCAAGGAACACTTCTTGTCGCCGCGACTTCATAACCGAACCGATGTATTGCTCGCTCTGCCCGCCGCCATATGCGGCGGCGGTATCGATGTAGTTTACTCCAAGATCGATGGCGCGATTGATGATCGCTGCAGACTCATCCTGCGTCCCGTCTTGCTCCAACGTGGCCTGTCCTCCAATACTGAAGATGCGGACGTTGTGGCCGCTCATCCCCAGAGGACGCGTTGGCATTGTTTTGCTGCCTGACGGTTTCCCGGCAAATGCCGCAGGATTCAGATGCGCGCCCAATCCTGCGGCAGCAGCAGCACCAAGAACAGTACCGACAAATTTTCTTCTCGTTAGTTTTTCGTTCTCCATGTTTCGCCTCAACCAAGCCGTAACACATTAGTCAGGAAAATAACTCATCCCACTCGAATCACCTTGATCCTATCCACAACTTCTTCAAACCCGTAGTATGCGTCCGCCTTTTTTTCGTCGTCCCATACCTTCCGAATCTTCTCATTCCCAAAGAAAGCCTTCATGCCATTACGCCAGGTCTTCCATACTTGTGGCGGAACATACCCTTCTGTATAGTAGAAGTATTCTTCGCTGCACAGATTAAAATAATCATCGAGGATGTTCTTGTCGGATTTCGCGATGGATTTGCTTCCCCCTGCAGAGATGATCCGATTCAAGTCGCCATTCAACACCTCATATCGATCATTGAATTCTTTAAACAAGTTCTTGAATACCCTCAGTTCTTCCAGTTTTTGTTTTTGCACGAAATAAACGAAGAGGGCAATGCCAATCGAGCCGGTGATGAGATACTCTGAACGGAATCCCTGCATCGCAGACACCATTAACGCAAGGATTGCAAAGATAAATAAAGCGAAGAGCAGGTGATACCGCAAAAGAAACGTTTTGAGTGTAAGCATGGTGTTATTACCTCATGGTGTATGGGACTGAATGAAATGGTGCTCTATGATTCTCTGATAGCCAAAATTCCTTATTCACCCGACTTCTTCCCCTGAACATCAGGTTCAAAATCCAGCACAAGGGAATTCATACAAAAACGATGCCCGGTTGGGGGCGGGCCGTCATCGAATAGGTGGCCGAGATGAGCCTCACAACGGCCGCATAGCACCTCCGTCCGGTTCATTCCATATGATGAATCGGGACGGTAGAGAACGCCATCCTTGCGGAGAGGCTCGAAGAAGCTGGGCCACCCACAGCTGCTGGCAAATTTGGCGTCGGATCGGAACAGTGCATTTCCGCAGGCTGCACAATAGTATGCACCCGTCCCGTCAAATTCATCATACTTGCCAGTGAAGGCGCGTTCCGTCCCCTTCTCGCGAGCTATCGCATAAACCTCTGGGGGTAATATTCTTTTCCATTCCGCATCCGTCAGATGAAGTTTCGTTGTATCAGTCCGCGAGTAATAGGGATTGAGGGTATGGTTCGGTGAAGCCACGATGACTGACTCCGTTGTAATGAGGAGGAAAATGAATCCAACACCTAACAATACACGAGAATTATTAGAAAAGCTCTCGATCATGGATTGCCATCTTTTCTATGCTCAAACTTTGCTCCAATCTATAAAGAAACCTAACAATAGCAAGGGTTTACGGGTGAACAAGAATTAACTTGACCTCACGGTTCATTTTCAGTAGGTTTGACCACCCACCACCCACAAAATTTTCAACATATTCATTTCAAGGAGGTCGCCATGTTCAATCGCGCGTTGGCAGTATTCCTGCCTTTAGTCCTTGTTCTTTTCATCACCGGGATCGCGTCAGCCCAGGATGCCAAGAAAGAGCCCGCCAAGGAAACGTTGAAGAAGGAAGCAAAGCACGAGATGAAGAAAGAGGCCAAGGCTGAAATGAAAACCACCCTCTATTCCGTGGACTGTACACCAGAGTGCGGGTTCATGGCCAGAAGTGAAAATAAGAAAGAGCTGACCGGTATAGTGATCAAGCATGCGCACGATATCCATGGCAAGGATATGGCGGAAGCGGATGTCGAAAAGATGATCAAAACAAAAACACGCTCCGAAGGGATGAAGGAAAAGAAGGGCACCAAAGAATAGTTTCTCAAATGAAATTTGCTTCGTCATCCCACCTCCGCCGGACGTCATTTGCCACGGCACACTTCCCCCTGTCATTGTAAGTGATCCCGGCGGAAAGGCGAAGCATCCCGAGATTATCTTTTCCCTGAAAGGATCTTGTTAATCCTTTCTGCCTCCGGATGGTTTGGAGCCACCTGCAATAACTTCCCCCAGTTCTCCCTCATCTTCTCTTTCTCACCCAGAGCATTGTAGGTTGCACCGAGTGCGTACAACATTTCCGGAGTATTGGGGAATGCCTCATTTGCCTTGAGCAAATACGTCAATCCCTCTTCAGGTTTTCCCAAGTGCTCACTCAGTGTCGCGCCGATATAGTATGAGAACGCAGCCTGGGACTGGTCCTGTTCAAGTGCTTTTTTCCATACTGCAACCGCTTTTTCAAATTCACCCCGTTGCGAATACATCTGTCCCAGTTGCGCATGCGTTTGAAGTGACCGTGTGCCAAGCTGAACCGCCTTGTCGAGAGCGTGTATCGCGAGATCATTCTCGCCATTCATCTGGTAAGCATTTGCAATCACAAGCCATCGCCTGCTATTGGTCGAGTCAATCGCGAGACCCTCACGGTAGTATTCAATAGCCTTTGCATAGTCTTTTCGGTCGCGGTGGTATCCCCCCAGATCTTCATCGGCATAGATAAGCGCGGCGGCTCCCCAGAGACGCTCATCCCGCAAAGTATTGAATCGCGCCAGCGATGATTCCACCTGTGCGTTCACCAGAATCCACGGCAACGTGCCCAGCATCGTCACCCAACACGCAACCAAAAGAATTTTTCGGCGCAACGCCTCTTCTTCGACGTAATGGAGAATGGTGAAGACTCCCGCGAGTATCAATCCAAGGTTGTAAGGTGCAAGCAGGTCCCAGTCCCTGCTCATCCCGATATCGAAATTAAACCCAAAGGTAAAAGCAAGGCTGAAGAGGGCAGTGGAAAGCAGAAACAGGAATGGGATGTTTCTCATGTTCAATGACGCCCGATACTTGGGGATCAAAAGGAAAGCAAATACGACTGGGAATGGCGAAAGGAGTATGTAGAGATTCTTGATGTCGACAAAGTGCCAGGGGGAAAACAGTGTGTAAGCATGCCAGCCGGTGGATTTCTCGAAGAGCGGAACGCGATGCCCTCCCCCCTCCTTCATGAATATCCCCTCCACCGTTTGCGGCGAATAGCCGCACCATAAGAGAACAGCATATGTCGCCACGAGCATAACACCGACGGCGATCACAACATCATTCACCTTTTTCTTTTTCCATGCGTGGAAGTATAGCAGCAGCAGGGCCGGCATTAAGTAGACCATCCCGAAGTGCGAAGCGAACAGGAGACCGAAGAACATCGATGGCAGCCACAATGCGACCTTCCCTGACAGGTATGCAAGGGAAAGCCAGAAGAAGAAGAATAGCACAAGATAGGTGACCGTATAGTTCTCCACATACCCGAAGAAGAGTTGAACACCTCCCCCCACCAACAGAAGGATGAATACCAGAGCGTGTTCCACACGATCAGCCCGATCGCGCAGCAGCGTGCCGGACAAGAATAACATAACTCCCACCGCGAGCACTCCGCTTACCACGCTCACCAGCTGAAAGGCGACCTGTGCGGCGTTCTCTACAGCCTTCCCTAATAAATATCCATAGACTTTCCACGTAATGAAGCCCGGTAAGGGGGCGTTCTGAAGGGCCACCGGGATATTCTCCGCTGTTTGAATATTCGTCAGGCTGCGCTGGGCAAAGATGCCATCCCCGAGAAAAAACGTGGCTTCCCTCCCCACCCAAAAGATTGCTCCTGCAGCAGCAAGACCAACCATCCCTGCGATGATTTTCGAGCTCGTTGACAGTTTCCCGGTCATGTCAGCAATCGCCTTCACGGATTTCATGACCACTGTTTGTACATGTGGATGCAGAATGCCCAGCATCAAGAGAGGAATACAGATCTTCCACGGAAGGGAAAGAAACCCGAGATGATGAAACCCCCATGTAATCCCGGAAGGAAAGAAAGCTGCATATGTGTGGAGTGCAGCAATGACAACGACAAGCGCGGAAAGCACGAGATGCAGCCATCGTGTCGGCCGATTCTCCAAGCCGGTCACCGTGGGTTCAGTTATGTTTTTTTTCTTTCGCACCATGGGAGTCCGATAATGGTAATAGCAAATCTAAGCGAGCGCAGTTTTGTATGCCTCTGCGGTTTTTTCCGCAACCCGCTGCCAGAGAAATTCTGCGCGAATATGTTCACGCAGCTTCGGAGATTTCTCTGAATGCAGGGCCGCAATTATCTCGGTTCTGATTGAGGACACGGAGTGGGGGTCAACATATCTGGCCATCGTTCCAAAATATTCTTTTGTTCCACCGTGCGGCGTAATAACAATCTTCGCACCTGCCAGCCCCGCTTCCAGCGCGGCAATACCCGGCGTCTCAAAAAGGGAAGGGAGCACGAAGGTATCACAAGCCGCATATGCCGATGCCAGGAGGTCTGAATCATTTGGCATTCCGTCTATCAGGTGTATCTGCTTGTGCTTTGCGGCCTCGCGAACACACGCGTCGCCGTAACTGCCCGCAATAATGCGACCGATGATCACGGACGGGTGATCTATCTTGCCTAGAGCCTCGATAAGAGAAAGAACATTCTTGCGCCGGTGGCCGGTGTGCCCGACATTCAGAATAAACCCCTTCAACCCATACTTCTTCTCGAAGAGTGAAGGGTCCGCCGTGGCAAAGCGTTCATCGACCCCGTTGGGAATGACGCTGATTCTTGAACGCGCTACGCCGAGTCCTTTTTCAACAATCAATGCTTCATCGTTGGTGTTTGGCAAGACGCATGTGCTCCACGAGCAGATGTCCGCTGCGAGGGCGTAGTCTGTCCAGATTCCCTTTCCAATTTTTTGCATCAATCTGGTTCCGTGCAGAGCCGCCCGAATATAGGAAGGTGAATGGAGACTGTAAAGAATTGGGGAAACAACCAGCCGCATGTTCAACGCATGAATCTCCCGTGCGAGATGATATGTTCCAATGTTTGCGGCAAACACATGAACGAGATCAAATTCATCATTCCTCAACGGCTTCCAGGCATCGAACAGATGTGGAGTCACACCATAGTCTGGTAGAAACTTGGCCGTGTTGCGCAGCTGGGTTCGAGGACCGCCGTGCAGGATTGAAATTGCCTGGTAGCTTGCGAGTAGAACCTTCATCGGAAATCTCTCTGAAATCGCGTAAAGACACTGCCAATGGATTGTCGTAAGTCGAATTCTTTGACCCGCCGAAAATCATCGGCGAGTGGGGATGGCACGGGGACAGACGCCCAATCAAGAGAACGCAGCGAATGGGTACCGTTCAGCGGAGCTAGGGCTTGCATCTCATCGGCCCTCGATATTTTCACCATCAAATCCTGCGCCTGTGGATCTGCCATGGTACTCACGATATCGTCATTCGTTTGCTGAATACCCAGTTTCACGAGGCTCCGTTTCTTCCACCATGCAGCATACTCGCCCATCGAGACACATCTGATATTTTCGTTTCTCATCGTTTCAAATAGATTACGCACCACGTCCAGATTCTTGTGAGATGGGTGATGGTAGAAGAACAATGGCTCGGCCCTTTGTCGCTTCGACTTGACTACGGACGAAAAATAGCGTTCTTGATCCTGCGGAGAATACCCCACTCTAAGAAGGTTGCCGATGCAGATTGGGTGTATCGGAATTTGCAGAGTTTGAAATCGTTTTTCATGGACTGACGGCGTCAAGGGTAGCGTGTCATAGGCATAGGAGAATTCTGATGAATACTCAAATCCGAGCTCATCCAGCACCTGAGCCAAAGTCGGGCTCCACATGCCATACGGCGCCGAAAAGCCGGAACGACGAATCCCAATGTCCTCAAGCAATGTGGCGGCGTGTTCAACGTTCTCTTTGAGAGGCCCGGGGTCATCGTACGACCGGTGTTGGTAGCAGTGAACGCCTATCTCCTGTCCTTGCATTTCGGTGAACCTTTGAAGCCATCGCTCATGGCTCTGTACATCAAGGTACCATGACATGGGGATTTCATATTCTCGTCCAAGCGAATACAGCTCCGCCACTTCCTTTGCCGAAGCGCCGTCCGAGTCGATTCGAAATGCGAAGAGAGTGTCCTCCTTGGCGGGGAACGAAGAAAGGTGGACAAACGGAATGCCCCGTGCATGATGAAGGCTTTGCAACCCGTAATGCAGAAGAAGCCGTACATTTCCTTTACTCACCATCGAAACTCTTTCCGAGGGGAGGCGTTCACGGTGCGCGTAAAACATTTTTTCCGCAACGCGACAATCCTCCATCACTTCCGCGATATCGAAAGGAAGCAACAGCGCAACTCCACCGCAGAACTCCCCTGCAAACGTTGAATGCGTGTTCTTCTCGGTTCGGAGGCAGTTCGCTTCAGAAACGATAAAGCTCTCCCGGTTGATATCCGTCAGATCAAGTGGAAAGATCTCATCGCCAAACAAGTATTCGATGTTTTCTGTTCGAATATTGAAACCTCCCAATCCTTTAGCATGGTCAGACCGGGAGAGGATGGCACCTCCGCCGCGGAGATATTCCCGCAACGATGCATTCTCGTCTGACGTCAATCGCCTGTTGAGAACGATTGCGCTGAACTCTTGTGGCGATATGCTCTGCCCGGAATGAATTGCTTCAAACGGGACGCCTTCCTGCGTGAGAAGTTCCTCCCACATCGCGGTCTTTTCAAGAAGTCCGACCCGGATTTTCACACCAGTTTTTCCTTCAAATACAGAATATCATCCTTCCGTATCCCCCGAAGGGATATGAGGAGTATCAAATACGCGGCAAGGGAAACCCCGATCCCGGTTGTCAGTGCCATCCCATTCACCAACAGGAGAGCCATGAACATCGCAGTGGCTGCGATGACCGGCGGCCCGAACGAGCGAACCACAGACCATTCGAGCATCCGGTGGGTCTTGATCCCCATCAGGACTACAGTGACTAACTCTCCGACCACAACACCCCATGCAGCGCCGACAATTCCGGCAAGGAGGGCCAGAATTACCACTGCTATAATACCTGCAATGGTTCCCGGAACCATCGCCCGTGTGTATTGCTTTTCTCGATTGGCGCCAACCAAGGTGGTCATGAAGAGGGTATTCACGAGCGTCAGTACGCCATAGACTATCAGTACCCGCACAACCGGCATTGCTCTCACATAGGAATCGCCATACAGCCGCAGGACCAACATCGGTGTTAGCGCGTACCCGACGACCGCCGCAGGCAAGATCACCGTGAGCAGTGCTCGGAGTGCAACCGCAAACAATCTCGCCATTTCGTCCCTCCCTTTGGAAAAGTATCTGGACATTGCCGGAAGCAGCAATGCGTTCAGTCCCCGATCCAACAACAAGGAAAGAAGTATCAGTTTCATCGCCGCGCTGTACAGTCCGGTTTCTTGTGACGAGTAGACGACGCCAACTAACAACGGCGGGAAGCTCTGCACGCTCTGAGCGAGGAACACGACAGCGCCAACGTGCATGTTTTCAGAGAGAATATTTTTCCATGCATTGAATTTTACGCGAAGGTCCAGCCGCCCGTGCGATTTCCCGAATTTTGCGAAAAGAAACACCGCGGCGGCACTTGCTCCGCCAACAAACGACAAAGCAGCCATCCGAACATCGGTCTGTGAATGGACAAGGACAATGACCATGATGCCATAGGCAAGCGAGTTCACCACCTTGGAGTAGCTGACTGCGGCGAGATCTTCGCGCCCCTGAAAAAACCAGTCAAGAAGGACGCTCATGGGAAAGAGCGCGCACGCAATAAGGATTACTACATCTCTCGTCTCAGCATCGTCGATAAAGAGAAAGTTGCCGACGGCAACCCATACCAGGAGTATTGCGGAGAGATAAAGACGCAGTGAAAGAATCGATCCTACTCGCGAAAGATCAACACGATCGCTCGCTGCGACATTTCTCGTTTCCAGCAACTGGATACCCGGACTGCTCAGCATCGCAAGGTACGAAAGCACGGCGAAACCGATGTTCAGAATGCCAAAGGCAGAGACCTCCAGGATGCGCGCCAGGTATACTGAAATTGCAAAACCGATCAAGCGTCCGCCGATCTCGCCTGCAAAGAAGGCGACAAGGTTCTTCACCGGCTTCTTCAACGCATGACCTCGTGCACAACACGAAGTAACGACTCGTGACGTTTCGCCATTGGAAAATGCTGCACAACATGCTGGCGGGCAGACGCGCCGCGTGCGAAAGGTGCGTCAAGAGCCTCTCTCAGGGCCGACTTCATTTGGCGTGCGTCGTTGTATTCGACCAGGAAACCGCTGCTTCCGACGGCTCTTTTTGTGCCACCTACATTCGTGGCAACGGGAATGCACTCGCAGAGCATTGCCTCGCAGACCGCATTGGGGAGCCCTTCCACCATCGATGGCTGGCAGTATACCTTTGCTTGCTGGAAGTATCCGAGTAGCTGCTCCTGAGGAACATAACCAATGATTCGGACATTCTCGGGAATTTCGCCGTAGAGGAGATCTCTTGCGACGCCGATGAGCGTGAACCCGGTCTCCGGCATTTCCTTCGCGACCGCAAAAAGAAAATCAACCCCCTTCACCTTCAATCGTTCCTGCGTAACACAACCCGCAACGGTCACCACATTTTTCTGTTTGCTCCCCCCCGGCTTCCAGCGCTCACTGTCATACCCGGTAGGGACGCATTCTATATTCGCACCGTCATACTGAGCCCTTTTCATTGCTTCCTCAGCAAGGAACGGATCAACCACCAGAACCTTCGACGCATGACGGAGGGCATATCGGGCGAAGTATCGTTTCCATCGGCTGGCCCAGATGCCGTACCCGATTTCCGGATACGAAGCGACATCCACCCCCCCAACCACGACAATCGATTGGCGCCGGAAAAAACGCGCCAACAAAACAAGAATGCCCGCATACACGGATGCAAACCAGGTATAGGAGACGGAACACCGCAGCAATCCCAGCTTCATTAAGGGAACGGCGAGAACACCTGCCGTGCGAAGATACCGGGTCTCGAAATGTTTCTGGAGGAAGTGAAGATCTTCTTGAATGAATGGCGTGACGAAGGTGGAAGTAAAAAGAATTTTCACGCTGGACGATACATGCTCTTGGGTCGGCTGACGATTTGTTAAAAAAAGATACCGCTAATGATTTTGACAAGCAAGAACACTCTGGTTTTTGCATTTCCCTGACCCATTTGGTATATTGCCCCGCACTCAAGCTCACACAACCGACCGATTCAATGAAACAATTCCTGCACGCGTTCCTATTTCTCGCCCTCATCAGTTTTCTTTTTTCCGCATGTCTCACGGTCGAAGGGCGTGAATACCGGATTAGGCTGAAGAGTGACCGATCCGGGGAGGCGACCATCCGGTTCCTCAACATTATGTCTGAGTCGGATGACACGGTCGACATCTCGCACCAGGACTTCCAGGAGCTCATCGCCTCGTACCTGGAAGGAGGAAGCCCGGAAAAAGACTTCGCGGGAATTCAAAATGTGAGGAAGCGTCTGTTCGAGGAAAACGGAACCCTTGTCGGAGAGATTGCCTTCACATTCGACAGCCTGGCTGCAGTGCGTTTGTTTCGCTATGACGACGAGAGTCCCTTTATGTATTTTGCAGGCAATCCGCTTTCCTCCGAGCAACTCGTCGAAACGGATGGAACATTCGGCCGAGAATGGATGCCGGTCGTCTTTTGGCCCGCCGGAACAAAGGAATTTTACATTAAGACGCGCACTCAATCAGAAGTGTCCTACCGAAAACCCTTGCTGAATCACTACCGCACATGGCTTGCCGAGACGGAGAAAACCAAGAAGCGGCAATAGATGGAATTATGGCGTAAGAATCTCTTCATTCTGTGGGGAACTCAATTCCTCGCTATGTTAGGGATGAATCTCGTTGTACCGTTCCTTCCTTTCTTTATTCGACAACTCGGCGTCCCGGATGACGCAGCTCTTGCTCAGTGGAGTGGCTTCGCTTTTTCAGGGACATTCTTTTCCGCCTTCATCGCAACTCCCATCTGGGGGGCGTTTGGTGATCGTTATGGGAGAAAACCCATGGTGATCCGCGCACTCATCGGCCTCGGACTATCGCAGCTTCTCATCGGTCTCTCCCAGTCCCCAATGCAAGTCGTGCTGTTTCGAATTCTCCAGGGAGCAATCAGCGGATTCATCGCATCGTCATTAGCGCTTGTCTCCACCAACACCCCAAAAGACAGGATCGGATACGCACTTGGCATTCTCCAATCGGCGACCGCGGGAGGAATGGTAATGGGGCCTTTCGTGGGAGGTTTGCTCGCGGATCTCATCGGGTACAGGGAAATATTTTTCATCACTGCATCACTCTGCTTCGTCGGAAGTATCGTGGTGTTCTATCATGTAAAAGAACTTTCCCTTCCTTCCCGCGAAACCCGACCGTTTACCGTGCGACAAAATTATCAGCTCATGTTTTCTGACCGGAGACTGCGTCTGATCGGGTTGACACTGATCGTTGGACAAATGTCGGTGCTAATGATCGAGCCGATCTTTGCTCTGTTTATCGAGCAGTTTCAAACCGGAAGTGCTTTTCTTTCAACGGTTACCGGAGGAATTTTTTCGATTGCCGGACTTTTCATGGTCATCTCTGCGCCCTGGTGGGGAAAACGAAATGACCGCCTCGGATACAAAAGAAACCTCACTATCGCTCTGGCAGCGACGGGCATTGTATACGCGGGGCATATCATCGTGAAAGACCTTGTCCAACTGGGTGCCCTTCGGGCGCTTCTTGGATTCGCCCGCGGCGGTGTCCTGCCCACACTTTATTCCTTGGTCAGCCTCTTCGCTCCTGCCAACCGTCGCGGCGGTATGATGGCAATTGCCTCCAGCCTGACGCTCTTCGGAAACATGATGGGGCCGATGGTTGGCGGATACGTTGCTGCGCATTTTGGTATTCAAACATCGTTTCTGGTGAATAGCTTCATGCTTCTGGTGACGAGCATCGTGCTGTGGCGTTTCCTTCAGGATTCATCCACCTCTGCCAGCAGCGAAGGAACATCGTGAACAACAACCTGCACACGACACAACTTACTTGCACCCATTCCATCCGAGCGATTTCAGCGACGCTATTTCTATGACACCGGAAAGACTCTTCCTCCTCGATGGCATGGCCCTGGCATACCGGGCTTATTTCGCATTCATTTCGAGGCCGTTGATCAACAGCAAGGGGGAAAATACAAGTGCGATCTACGGGTTCGTCACGTTCCTCATGAAAATCCTTGATGATGAGAAGCCGGAACACATTGCGGTCGTGTTTGATACCAAAGAGCCAACCTTTCGGCACAAAATGTTCGCCGACTACAAAGCGACGCGAGAAAAGATGCCCGAAGATATGTATGCTTCTCTCCCCCGGCTGAAAGAGGTTATCCGAGCCTTCAATGTTCCTCTGGTGGAAGTTCCGGGGTTCGAGGCGGACGACGTGATCGGCACGCTAGCCCGCCAAGCCGAAAGCCAAAACGTTCTCTCGTATCTCGTTACCGGGGACAAAGATTTCATGCAGCTCGTCTCCCCATTCGTCAAAATGTTCCGGCCGGCGCGGGGTGCTGGCGATGTCGAGATTGTGACGGAAAAAGAAGTGAATGATAAGTTCGGAGTGACCCCTCAGCAGGTTGTCGATGTCCTTGCCTTGGTCGGTGACTCTTCGGACAACGTTCCCGGCGTGAAGGGCGTCGGTGAAAAAACGGCGATTCCATTGATTCAAAAGTATGGCAGTCTTGAAGAACTCTACAAGCACATCGAAGAAATACCCCAGAGGGGATTGAAGGAAAAACTCACGACAAACAAGGAGCTGGCCTTCCTCTCGAAGACACTTGTTACAATCGATACCGCGGTTCCACTGGACATCGATTTTCACAAGCTTGGGGCAGAGAAGCGGGATTCGAAGGCACTGATGAAACTCTTTGCGGATCTAGAATTCAAATCGCTCCTGGATCGACTCAGGAATACCGAACCTTTTGACGACAAGCCGACTCCCATCCCAAAACCACCTGAGGAACCCCGGAATGCGAAAACAGTTTCTCATCAATACCGGTGTTTTACCGAAGAAAATGAGTTGCAAGAGTTATGCTCACAGTTGATGGAATCAAAGGAGTTTGCGCTTAGTTGCGAAATATCCGGCAAAGACCCGATGCGAGCGAGATTGATCGGGCTCTCATTGTGCCACTCCACAGGCGAGGCCGTCTATATTCCTGTGGCTAACGAAGTGACAGATCATGATGCTTCTCCGGAACTATTTCGGTCAGATACTGGCAAATCGAATCACACAACGAGCGGTATCCCTGAAGCAAGGGTGTTGTCAGCTCTTGAGCCAATACTCCAAAACAAGGACATTCAAAAGATCGGACATGATATCAAACAGAGTCTTATTGTGTTCCAGGAACGGGGTGTTGAGATTCGCGGTATCTGGTTTGACACAATGATCGCCGCATATGTTCTACGCGCAGATGGACAGCATAGTCTTAACGCACTTGCCTCCGAGTTTCTCCAATATACGACGATCTCATTTGAAGATCTCATCGGAAAAGGAAAGTCGCAAAAAGACGTTACTGAGCTCACAGTTGCAGAGATGAGCGAGTACTCCTGCGAAGTCTCAGACATTACCATGCAGCTCTACCGGGTGGAAATGGAAAAACTCTCCTCGCTCGCATTGCTTGAACTCTGTCAAACGATTGAGTTTCCCCTGATAGAAGTTCTGGGACGTATGGAGGCAACCGGTATTAATCTGGACATCCCCTACCTGAAAACAATGTCCGGGTCTCTTGCCGGGAAAATTGATGACCTCATCAAGGGAATTTATGAAGATGCCGGAGAGGTCTTCAATATTAATTCAACCCAACAGTTGGGCGAGATCCTCTTCAAGAAACTCGAGTTGCCAACCGTTCGGAAAACAAAGACAGGCTTCTCCACGGATGCCGGCGTCCTGGACGCCCTTCGTCATCATCATCCAATTATCGACAAACTACTGGAGTATCGTCAATACACCAAATTGAAATCCACGTATATTGATGCATTGCCGCAACTGGTTCACCCGCGGACGAAACGACTCCATACATCATTCAACCAAACGGTTGCAGCAACCGGTCGTCTTTCATCGAGCGACCCAAATCTGCAGAATATTCCCATCAGGACAGAACTCGGTAGTGCTATTCGCAAGGCGTTTATTCCAGGCGGAAAGGAACTTCTCCTCCTCTCCGCAGACTATTCTCAAATTGAACTGAGGGTGATGGCTCATATCTGCCGTGATGAGGGGCTCACCGAAGCATTTCGAAACGAGGAAGACATCCACACAACGACCGCTGCAAAGGTCTTCGGGGTCGAAGCCTCGGAAATAACTCGGGATATGCGTCGGAAAGCCAAAGAGGTAAATTTCGGCATCATGTACGGAATCGGGCCTTTCGGGCTCGCAAACAGGTTGGAAATCTCTCAGGCAGAAGCGAGGGAAATAATTCAACGGTATTTTGAAAGATTCCCTGGAGTGCGTCGTTATATCGACGAGACCATTGCTAACGCCAAGCAACAAGGATATGTGAGCACCTTGCTGGGACGAAGAAGGTATCTGCCTGAGCTTCACAGTCGGAATCGCAACATTCGCAGTAACGCCGAGCGACAGGCCATCAATATGCCCATCCAGGGCACGGCAGCAGATATGATAAAAAGAGCAATGATCGAGATCGACAGAAAGATGCGGGAACAACATCTTCGATCGCGCATGTTGTTGCAGGTGCATGACGAGCTGGTTTTTGAAGTCTTTGACTCTGAAACAGAAATCATGAAAGACCTCGTTGGGTCGGCCATGCGGAGTGCAGTTGAACTAAGGGTCCCCATTGTAGTGGAGATAGGCGTAGGATCAAACTGGCTCGAGGCGCACTGAGACTCTTCCAAACGATCTTTCTGGATGAATAGACTTTTTCTGTAGAATCTTCATTTGGAAT
>QKGJ01000359.1 GCA_003251275.1 Ignavibacteria bacterium | reverse complement strand
ATATCATTTATTTACAGCGGGTTAGCAGAACCTGGGACTTGTCTGGATATAACTTTCTCGACTTCGGTGATGGCTTTTTCGGGGTCTTGCCTGGATTTTCAGGGGACAAGGACCGGGTTAAAGAGAGGGTTCGCGGTGCCTCAGATTGAATAGGCTAGTAAGCTTGCGTCCGGAGTAAGGTGAAACAACATAAAATACTATAACGACCATAGTGCTTTCACGACTCTCGAAACCTCCTCTATCGTCTATGGTTCCTATCCGCGCAACAAAAAGAAGGCCTTGGTTAGTCAAACCGAGGCCTTTTTGTTCCTCCAATCTTCGCCCACACGTGGCTCGATTAGGTCCTTCTACGTCATAATGAGGATTTCTGGGATTGGTTACTAACTTCATAATCCAGGTGGATTGTCTTGAGCCTCTTGTAGAACCTTCTTCCCCTTGCCAGAAGACTAGGAACCTCGCGCACCGGATACCTTCGCAGCAAAGAGAGTTGTTTGCTCACCGCGACCCCCTTTGCATAAAGATCGTGATACTCCGAATAGAATTCCTTGAGAGAAAGCCTCGTCGGAAGAAGTGTATGAATGAAGTCGAAACAGTCGTAGTTGTGCGTAATGAGTTTATCTCCCACATCCTCCATCAAATCGGTTCCTGGCAGTGGGGTCAGCACGGCGAATGAGGCAAAGTCCAACTCCAACTGGCGGCAGTATTTCCTGAGTGCGGCAAAGTCTTCATGTCCAAATCCAGGTCGTACGATGAAGGATGCATAGATGTCGATGCCGAGATCACGGAGAATCTGAACCGCCTTCTCGTTGTCTTCTACCGTTGATCGCTTACGAATGAAAGCCAAGTCTTCATCCCTAAAGAACTCAATGCCCACAAAGATCCGCTCCAGTCCGATTTCTCGCCATGCCCTCAGTAACGCAACATTTCTGGTGATAGTATCGCTCCTTCCGTAAAGAAAATATCTTTTTCTTATTCCTGACTCACGAAGCATACTGGCAAGCAGGGTCATCCTCGGCACATCGATGAGGGATTCATCATCGGCAAAGAAAACGCACTCCTCTTCTATTTCATCCAGTTCTTCAACGACGCGTTTGGGGTTTCTCTTGAAGTAGCGACCTCCTGTCAGCTTCCACTCGGCGCAGAATGTACACCGATATGGACATCCTCTAGAAGTGCGAATCGAGGCCAGTGGTTTCATCCAGTCCGAGTAGTAGCGTCTTCGATATTTGGAGGTTAGTCTCCTCTGTGGAAAGGGAAGGGCATCAAGATCAATCGTGGGTTGAGGTTCCATGTTGACCACATGGTTTTGCTGCGGCAGAACCGTCCCTTGAATCCCTACCATAGTGGCTCCGCGTGCGAACCGCGCTACGATTTCCCTGAAGGCGAATACCCCTTCTCCAACGACAATGAGATCAATGAAAGGAGAGAGGAAATCCGCGGGCATAACCGTCGCATGGTGACCCCCTACCACCGTGAAGGCGCGTGTATTCCACGCCTTTATCTGCGCGAATAAATTCTTGACGACATTGACATGGACCGTGTATGCTGTAATTCCGACGATATCGGGATTGAAGGCCTCTAGAGTGCCCCGCAGGTCATCATCCAAACGCATGTCAAGTATCCGAACGTCGTGTTCCGGCATCACACCGGCGGCAACATACTCAAGTGCCAAAGGTTCAAAGATGAACACGTCATCCCCCCCAATAGACATCTCCGGTTTTGGTGGCTCGATCAAGAGTATCTTCATCTCCATAACCCTTTCAAGAAAAAGACGGATACAATCATCGGAATTCCCTCACCAAACAATCGCATCACAGGTAATCTCCGCCGTTGTAATAGAAGCTTGTCCCCGGGTTCGCTACCAATGGTTTCGATAATAGGTCATAGACCTCTTCCTACAAAAGAGATGAGTTGCAGAACTACACTTGAGACAGAAGGTGGGTCGTCTGGATTGGAAAATCGGGAGATCGGCGGCTCAACGCATCCGGATCAAGCGCGAACCAAAAAGGAATGAACGAACGCCATCATTAGAATCCTGTAGGAGGCAACACTCAATCTACGTCTGAACTTGCGCAATGTTACAGGGAACATGCCTAACATTCCTAATGGCAAGACCAGGCGCGTAAGCAGTCAACAAGCCTCTGGAGAGGCGACCTTTCGGAGCTCGCTTCCCTTCTGCACCATCGGTTGCTCGCTACCAATCCATACGATGTCTGGAGGGCCTACCAGGCACCAATACTTCATTATAATGTTGACGGACATGTTAGGTCAGCTCGTACCTTCCGATCATTCGCCAGCCATGCCTTACACTTGATGTCGCAGATTGCGGCACTTCGTCCCGGAGGCTCGTCTGATATACCCCAACAAACCTTGGAGAGCAATAAAAGAGATTTGAAAAGAACTGGGGAAGGAGAACATTTTGGTTTCTGAGACGCCGATCACTATACGTCATCTCTTTCTCCAATCAGAAAGGCTCAAATTAGAAGGGATCGCATTTGCGGCACCATTTTGGAAATAATACCATGTTCTATGTAGAAACTACCAACGACGTGACAGATACGTGTGAGGTAGCGCCTGATGTCAATACCTTAGGGGATGTTGATCTGGCACTAGCATTGCGCCGTTGTTAAGGAGTTGACCAACAAAAACATCCTTGTATCTCCAGTGGAAGCAAAACAGCAATTGAACCTGAATAATGATGTACGGAAAGCGGCGATCATTGCAAAGATAGGGCGGTATCTCGCGCGGGCAAGAGACCTTGCGGCCATGAAAGACTATCATCGTGCTCTTGACGAGATTTCCAGAGCGTACGTGTTAGATGTCACCAACAAAGAAATTGAGCGTGTGGAAAAAGATATCAGGGCGCGCCAGGAAGAGTCGTTAAGAAAACAGAAACAGGAAGTGACGGAACACGCTCAGGCATTGAGGCGGCTCAGCAATGAAGAACTTCGCATCGAGGCGCAACGTATTCAACGCGAACTGGAGGAAGAACGGAGGAAAGAGGAGGAGAGGCGGAGCAAAGAAGAAGCTATGAAGTCATTTCCTGAACTTTCTCAAGCACAGGAGCCATTGCAAGAAAAGCATAAGGAGAAACAGTGCCCATCTAACCTCTCTTTGTTGCTCGTTCGCAAAGATGGCACGATCGCGCAGGTGCCGCGTACCTCTGGTATGGTAGGTTCTTCCACAGACAAGAAAAGAAACTTTGACGATACAGACATACTACGATTCCGGGAATCAGAAAGACTTCTGCATTGGGCAATTGCCATCCCTTTCATGGTCTGTTGGATTACAGGACTGATTCTGATGCTCGTTTACAACCCTGATCCGATGCGTCCCTATCGAATCATCTTCGCGGCAATACATCGCGTTTCGGGTGTGTCCCTGATCTTTCTGCCAATACTCGTGATGTTCAGAAAGCGAGGTGACTTCAGGGTTCATCTGTACAATATCAAATGCGCGTGGCTTTGGTCCTTGGATGATTTAAAGTGGCTTTTCCTTATGGGAATTGCTGCTATTAATAAAAAGATAGTTCTTCCGCAGCAGGGGAAGTTCAACGCCGCGGAAAAGGTGAACTTCATTCTGGTGATGATCGGTTGGATTGTTTTTGCTGTAACTGGAGTCATGATGGTGATCAAACAAACAGCGTGGATATCTTGGATCGTTCATGTGACCGTGGCATTTATTGTCACCCCCACAATGCTCGGGCATATCTATATGGCAACAGTCAATCCCGAGACTCGAAGGGGTATTTCAGGAATGCTGACCGGATTCGTCAACAGGGACTGGGCGAAACATCATTATGCACGGTGGTATTACGAAGAGTTCGTCCACTCCGCGAGCCGCAACAATTCAGAGGGCAGTTCCAAGAAATAACACGCCGGCACCGTGTGTTTGAAACTCCCGGCCCTTCACCCACCTTGCCTTACAATTGATGGTTCTTGTTTCCGGCAATGAACAAATTACCCAAATTCTCGCCATCAACTACAATACGCGAAATCGACGGTACTAGGTGACGAACACTCGGCAAGGAGGGGGCAGGGCTTGCCCGCCACCAACATTTCATAGTAATGTTTGGCGGGGGTGGTTAGGTTAGACGAGGGATAAAATCGATTCTACTAATAGTAAAACTTCCTTCTCTCCAGCATCTCAGCGAAAGAACTCTTGGGTCCCCTGCACACAAACACCTTCAGATGATTCTCATGAGATGAAACAAAGGGACTCGAGAATTCCCCATCGCATGGTTCCACACTATCAAACCACTCTTTCAGCCCATCATAATTCTCCGCTTGCGTAAGTTGAAGTACGATGCTTCCCCGCAACCTCTCCTTGCTCCAGAGATAATACGTGTTATGCCCGGACACCACCGGAGGAAGGCCGTAATTTTTCCCATAAACATCAATCGCTCCGGCCTTACCGTAGTTGCCGGTGGAAATGATCGTCTCTCTTTTCTCTTGGTCACTCAGCTTCTGGTATGCACGCACCACGAGGTCAACCTTCTCTTCCCACCCGATTCTGTCTGCAAGCAGTTGTGGAAGAGGAGGCTTCTTGCCCCGCTCAATCTCGGTGTTCAGACCTAGAAACTCGGTGTATGCCTGCACCTTTTCATAGCCTAATAATGGAAGTACAACGGGAAAAACCATCGCTAGTCCTGCAACCAGCAACCCGACAAGCACCCCTTTCAGCCAGCGTGCGTTAAACTTCATCACGAGAGCTTCAAACATCAGCCCGCCGCCGCCGAACACTGCCGGATAGGCAAACATCAGTCTGTCCGAGCGGCTTGTTCCCGAAAGCATCATAAACAAGAACAGACTGATGAAGAGCGCCGAGAGAAATCTAAACTCCTTTGTTGCCTTGGAAAAAATCAGGAAGAACATTCCCCCGCACCAGATTGGCACTGTGAAAGGAGACATTCCCTGTATCTGCCCTGCAATAAATGTCAGAGGAGGAGTATACACGTTCTTCATCTCAGTAATGTTCTTATAGAACTCGAGTGAAGGAAAGTTATGTGCCACCTGCCAGAGAATATTCGGCAGGAAGATGATGACGGCGCAGAGTGTTCCGGCGAGAAACCACCTGCTTGCAACCAATTTCCACTTCCCCGCGACGAGCAAGGAAAAAACCAATGCGACTGCAAACACGCCAAATGTATGCTTGTTCATCATGCCCAGGCCGATGAGAACGCCGAGCACAATCCACCGTTTGGCGTTGTCTTCTTTGATCATGCGAACAGTGTAATACATCGCCCCGATGGCAAACAGGAGTTCAAACGCATTCATGGAATAGAAACCGCCGAAGGCCAGTACCGTTGGGGAGGCAACCATTGCACACGCGGCCAGCACCTGGGCAAACTTTCCCCCGCCAATTTCTTTTGCAAGTATTCCTGTAAGGACGACGGACACAGCCTGCGCGAGAGCAGGCAAGATCCTTATTGCATAGACCGAGGTGCCGAAGATGAATTGAAAGAGCGTGAGAACAAGCGGCGCAAGAGGAGGATGATCGATATACCCGAGGGCTGGGTTGAGTGCGCAGACAATGTAGTAAGGCTCATCGATAAAATACCCGTACCCCTTCACAAACGACGAGAGATAGATGATCAGAAACGTGAAGAGACCGATCCAGAGGAGATGTTTATTCTCCGAGATGAACGCTTGCATTCGCTGCGTGTTCGATGTTTTCATGAAGGACTCCACACGCCGAGGTCTTACAGGGGTTCAGCAGAGCAAGAAGTCCACAAATTCGAGCAACTCCTTCATGAAGAGGCAAAGTTGTATGATCCGTTGCTTAGCGGGTATTTCATTCGCCCCTTCGCCGTCGGGGTGGCATACAAACGGGTGCACAAGCCGCCGGGAGATTTGGTAAGCATACTCTACCAAACACGTTTTACGTGCTAATCCCCTTCCCCCTCCATCACCGCCTTCATAATATTGTACCACTCCCCGTCCTTCTTCACATGAATCCATTCAATGCCCCCTCTCCGCAAAATATT
>QKGJ01000268.1 GCA_003251275.1 Ignavibacteria bacterium | reverse complement strand
GCTATTTGACAAAAAGCCACTCTATGAGCACGTTGCCACACGGGTCAAGAAATGGAACACTGAAAAGAACTGCGGTCTTGTCGTCGGAGCAACACGACCGCGAGAGCTTCAGCGCCTTCGGGTCATCGTTCCAAAGATGCCGTTCCTTATTCCGGGCATTGGCACTCAAGGAGGCGACTTGCGTTCTGCGGTACGGTATGGATGCGACAAGCATGGCACAATGGCCGTCATCAACGCGAGTCGGAGCGTTCTCTATGCATCTGCGGGGACCGATTTTGCTGATGCTGCCCGCCATACCGTAATCTCCCTCCGTGCAGAAATTAATATTCTCCGTGCAAAATATTTCAAGAAGTAGTCTCATCGCCACCCTGGGTTTTCCATGGGAATGCCCCTCATACCAGAATCACTGTTGCGCACGATATGGCAGCGCCAGCTGTTTACCACCAGTGGACTGCGTGCCGCGGACGGGAAACGAATAACGATTCTTTCACCTGGTGTTTCCAATTCTGACGGAGGCCCTGATTTTCTGAACGCACGCATTCGTATCGGCAGTATCACGTTTAGAGGCGACGTTGAGTTGCACGTAACCGCTCCGGAATGGCATCAACACAACCATGGCGCAGACCCACACTACAACAGAGTGATCCTGCATGTCGTGTTCGGGGATGAGCATCTTGCTCCACCAGCACGGACAGTCAGTGCACGCGCCATTCCCCTTCTTGTGCTTCACCCTTTTCTCGACCGGTCCTTGCTGAAGGAGATGCTGTCCGCTCTTTCCGGATCGGGGCAGGCACGAGAGGCACTTCGGTGCAACGGGCGGACACAACATATCACGAGAGATCTTCTTGAGGCCTGGATAGGACGATTGGCGTATGAACGGATTGAATTCAAGATCAGCCGGTTTGAGGAGCGCCTCAAAGCCCTCATCGACGAGAAAAATAATGTCGTGCGGGAACCTTATCCTCGCTACTACGGCAACCCCGATGAGATCCCACCTCCTCGAAAACAGTACAAGCGGAAGGAATATACCGCGGTTGATGTGTGGGAACAATTACTTTACGAAGGGATTATGGAGGCGATGGGGTATGCGAAGAATAGCACCCCATTTGTCCGCCTTGCACAGTCTATGCGCCTCCGATTCTTGCAGGAAGCGGGGCTCCACGAGCGGCCCCACGTCATGGCTCTCCTGTTCGGAGCGGCGGGGCTGTTGCCCTCCACACGAACGATATCGGAAAAGGAGTCACGCCTGTACCTCCGGCCGTTGCGAAGAAGGTGGAAGGATTATAAAAGATCATTCAAAGGAGACGTTTTGAATGAAGCTGACTGGCTCTTCTTTCGCCTCCGTCCCCAGAATTTTCCAACTGCAAGGCTTGCGTCGATGTGTTTCATGTTGCCATTCGTCTTTGGAAAGGAACGATTCAGAAATCTGGTGGAGTTGTTCAAAAGCGATAGACTTACGTCGAACGATCGGATGAAGCGCCTTGCAGAAACCTTTAATGTAGTCCCGGATGAATTCTGGTCCCATCATTTTCATTTTCGCGGAAGTTCCGGACGTGTGGGCGTTGCTCTCGGGGAACAGCGGATCCATGAGATAATCATGAATGCTATCGCCCCGGTGATGCTGCTCTATGCGCGCCTGTTTCGTGATAATGCCGTCCGCATTCACACACGCATGCTGGTTGAATTGCTTCCCTCCACCGATGACAATTCCATCACCCGTGCAATGACAGATGACCTCCTGGCGGGAAAAATGCACCTGAGGACGTCGTTTATGCAACAGGGCGCTATACAGCTGTTCAAGTTCTACTGTTCAGCGAATCGATGTGCAGAATGTGATGTCGGGAAGAGAGTGGATTTTTCAGGAGGAGCTTCATAAAAGGAAAGGCGGGTATTACCCGCCTTTTGTTTGACTGATCGAACGAACGATTTAGAAAGTTAGTCCAACCGTGATCGGCACATAACCAGGCGAAGATCCTTCCGCAAGGATGAGCACGTACCTTGCCTCAACGAAAAGATCAGCAAAGAACAAACTGAGGTCTACGCCGACGCCTGCGTTGAGGGTCGCCTTATCGAAAGAGATCGATCGAGGCACTCCAGGAACCTCTTGGCCCTGAAATGTAACTGTGAGCCCCCCTTGTTTAAGATTCGAATAGCCAACGCCCGCTGTTAGGTATGGCGATACCACCGGAATGGGGAAAGAAAACTTACCATTCACACCAAGCGAAAGCACCTTCACCGCCCCCCCACTCACATCAAACCCTGATGCATTGACCCCACTCTGGGTCAGTATGGTTCTAAACTGATCTTCATCCACAGGAAAAACATGGTAATCACCACTGATGCGGAAACTCACCACGACGAGACTCAAATCGAGATGCAGCCCGCCGCCATACCCGAGGCCGTACGCGGGCTTGACTGGTTCCGGCATATTCAATGCGCCGATGCCCCCGTGGATTCCAAATTTGACCGGTCCTGCACCAAGAGCAGGTAGAGCAAACAGGATGGAACAGAATAGAATTCGAAGAACGTTTCTCACACTACCTCCATGTTAGTTTTACCTTGAGCCAGACTGGATCTCTCCGGTCTACGACTCAAAATGGGTCAAAAAGAATGCCAAGCTCACGTCTTTTGCTGTTTCTTCTTCGCAGCAGGGAATAGAATGTTGTTAAGAATGAGCCGATACCCGGGGGAGTTCTTGTGGAGGGAGAGATCGGTAGGTGGGTCGCCGACTGCGTGTTGATAATCTTCAGGGTCGTGCCCTCCATAAAATGTAAATGTTCCTCGTCCATAGTTGCCATGGATGTAGCGAACCTGATCAATGCCCTCTTTCTCAGCAAGAATGACGACCGAGTTCTTGATCAACTCTTTTTCAAAGTTGGTCGTTTGACCAAGAAACCCTTTGATGACGTTGACATGATTCTGTGTAAGCATCGTCGGAACAGGATCGAACTTTGCGGAAAACTCGAAGAGGGTAAAATAATCCGTTTCCGGATTTTGCATTCCTAACAAATCGCTCGGTGGTTGATCAATATCGGAATACTCGTAGCGCAACGGATTGCGCTCCAGGGTGAAGTTGGTAAATGCAAGTGTCTTCGAGAAGTCCAATTTCTGCTGAGCGTCCGGATCGGGCGGATCGCCGTCATACATTACGTCGCATATGTCATCCTGTTCGGCGGCGAGCGCAATATCATACGTGTCCGTGGCCGAGCACATGGCAAACATAAAACCTCCCGAAGCGATGTACTCCTTGATAGATCGTGCTACCGCTTTCTTCAACTCCGACACTTTCTTGAAGCCAAGCTCGTGCGCTTTTTTCTCCAGTGTCACCTGTTGTTCCACATACCAGGCCGCATTTGCAAACGAAGCATAAAACTTTCCATATTGTCCGGTGAAGTCTTCGTGATGCAGGTGAAGCCAATCGTACTCCGCAAGTTTTCCCTCCATCACCTCGTCATCCCAGAGCTTGTCATACGGTATTTCCGCATACTCGAGCGCAAGCGTCACCGCATCGTCCCAGGGCTGAAATCCAGGCGGGACGTACACGGCGACTTTCGGGGCCTTCTCAAGACGTACCACATCCATGTTGCTTTCCTCCGACTGCACCTCAGAATAAATCTGTGCCGCTTGACCTCCGCTAATCGGCTCAAAAAGCACTCCACGGATCCGACATTCTGTAGCAACCAGATCATAATTATCCAGCATGAACGATCCGCCCTTGTAATTCAGGAGCCAGTCAATTTCGAGACCTCGAGTGAGCGCCCAGTACGCGATGCCGTACGCTTTCAGATGATCCGTTTGCCGGAGGTCCATCGGGATGAGAATCTTTTGCGCGCTTGTTGTCGCGCTGATCGAGACAATGACTGTGAAAGTGAAGCAGAGAATTCGAGAGCGCATCGGGTTCCTTCCTATAACGATTCGTCACGCAAAGTACGAATACGCTTTCGCGCCAGGGGACATAAAAGGGATTCTGGATAGTCCGCAAGGACGCGGCTGTACGCAGTGAGAGCTGCGTTGGTATCATGAAGCGAACGATCATAAATTTCAGCAATACGAAACTGTGCACGATCGAGCACAATACTGGTCCCTTTAAACTCCCTGAGAAGCCGCTCATACGAGGCGACACTCTCGAGGTACATTCCTGACTGAGCCTGTAAATCCGCGACTTTCATTAGAGCATCATCAACAAGCAAAGCCTGGGGATACTCGGTGATCAACTGCAAAAACATTGGGATGGCCTCCGAATTACGCCGCTGCCGTGCTAGAAAGTCAGCGCGTGAAAATTTCGCTAGAGCAGGTTCCGACGTGACGGTGTTCTCCTGCAAAAAGGAGAGGAGAGAGAGTGCGTCATTCGCGTAGTTCGCCTTGAGGTTAAAACTGATCTCGCTGAGACGATCAATGGCAGCTTTGAAGTCTCCGCCAAAGTATGAAATCTCTGCTAGCCGAAACCTAGCTTCATCAGATTGGTCCGGAGTAGCATCCGCTGCTTGCGCAACCCCGGCAAATCGTGCAGACGCGTGTGACGTGTCACCCTTGGCAACAAGAATCTCACCGATCTTCAGCGACACATCATAGTGAAGAACAGGAAGGCCCGGAAGCTCGCGCTCAACGTTTTGAAAGGAAGTAAGTGCGCCGTCAAGATCAAAATACTGCTCAAATAGGAGAAGTCCGATTTGATAGTACGAGCGGGCAGAATACTCGGTTCGTGGGTAGTCCTTGATAATTCCATGGAAGTATGCAATTGCGCCGGAATAGGTCGGATGCGACTCGTTAACCGATGCACCCGTGGTCCTGCCGACGCTATCTGCAAGCGAACCCAATTGCATAAGACAATTTCCATATCCATACCTCGCCGCCGCGAGTCGTGCGCCTTCCACAGGCAGTTCAATCGCTTCGCGATACGCTTTCGCCGCAATTTCGTATGCCTGTTCTCGGTATGCTCTATCGGCAAAGGAGTAAATCTGAGCCCCCCTGGCCTTAGACAAGTTATCGATCGTTCTGTACTCTTCGAACGCTTCATCGTATTGCTTTCCCTCCAGCAGTACCCAGCCAAGAAGTTCATACAGATGAATGTCAGGCTCCCCTCTAATCTCCTCGCGCAACACCTTGACCGCTGCCTCTCTTCCCTCCGGTTTACCAGTGAATTGCGCCATTCGCCCTTGCACAAATCCCACCTGTGTGGGATTGTGACGCACCCACTGTGCATACTCTCGCGTGGCCCCGGCAAAATCCATGGACACTGAAAGGAGATAGGCGATATCGATAGTGAAGAGCTTGTCATCTTTGAGCGCTCTTCGAGCATCGCTGTAGACTTCCGCTGCTTTCTCGAGGAGCCTGTTCTCCAGCATGGAGTTTGCGACGATCCGGTAGACATTTTGATTCATGGGATCGACGTCAATAGCTTTCCTCCAGGATGCGCTTGCTTCCTTTTCGAGACCGGCTTTGTATTGCACACTTCCGAGCATCGCAAAGAGGTTTACGTCTCTCGGATTCGAGAGAAGGCGGCTCTTCATCAGAAGAATACAATCATCGTATTGTTTCAACTGCAGGTACGATCTTCGAAGGCCATCAAAGAAGAGGTAGTTCGCAGGATCGGCGCTATTGAGTTGACCGTAGATCTGCGCAGCCTTTTCGAAGTTCCCGGATTGCTCATAACCCTGAGCGAGGCGAAAGGCTGCTTCCTGAGACCCGACCTGCGACAAGGTTTGCCCCATTGGCACCAGAAAAACGAACGCTATGGATAGAATTGTGCGCATCATGGCTGTGAGTAGAAACCCTAATTGCAGCGGATGAGTTTCATCAATATAGGAATTCATGGAGAGTATTCCAGTTTCATCGTAACTGATTGGGTAGAGAGACGGTCTAAGTATAGACGAGCAACGGCAGATGGGGCACTTTATTTTGTCCTTGATGGTTCTTATATTGAACTTGAATAACCTACCGGGTCAGGTACCATGCAATTCCGCAACACCCTGACTGGTCATCACCATCAAAGACAAT
>QKGJ01000041.1 GCA_003251275.1 Ignavibacteria bacterium | reverse complement strand
CGTGGAGTTCGCGATAGACATGCTTGTAGTGTTTTTGTTCAAGAAGAGGAGCGAACCGTCGATGGGCGTCGATCAGATTTCCTTGGCTGCCCTGCATGCCGAGAACCCCCTGTTCGTACGTTCCAACATCGAGGTACAATGCAATCGGGCGCGTCGGAGAATCTGAAAACTTTCGAATCAGCCCATCGTCCCGAAATGAAAGGTACCCTGATTGGCTGGCGGCGTTGCCGATGATCTCCGGGCGTGAGAAAGCTGCGTAAAGTGCGATCAATCCACCGTAATAGGATCCGAGAATCAAACGGTTATCAGGCGTCGCGAGCGTTCTATAGTTGCTGTCGATGGTAGGAACGAGTTCATTGCAAAGATATTGAACATAGTCATCGTTCATCGAGTACTCTGTTACTCTGCTGATTGAGTCTTGGGGTGGCACAACGAACACGGCAATAGTCGGGCGTATTGCCCCGTCGGCAATAAGATTGTCCATCACTACGAGAGAATTAGCGAAGTCGAGATAATCACTACCATCTTGAAAATAGACCACTGGATAGCGGGTCGTGTCAAAGTAATACCTGTAGGGAAAGTATATCAGTATGTCATGAGAATATCCCAGAATTTCGCTTGGGTGGCTTAGGGGCAGCACGCGTCCAAAGGGAACTGAATCCCGGGGAACGTAATCGTTTGTGGCGAGATATCCTGGCATACGAAGTTCAGAATTCTCCCCGAATCCTCCGGCGGTCGTGCGCCTGTTGAGTGAATCGAGAATGTATGTTCCCTGGTTGAGGATGAACTTGTAGTCCAGCCGTGCATCGTTTTCATATCGCTGGCGAAGATAGAACAGGTTTCCCGGGTTCAATCGAGTCATCCGCACTGTGGATCTCCATTGAGTCATGTCGCCTGTGAGAAAAACTGAATCGGCATCACTCCTGACCAAGAAGACCACATCACGTCCATTGCTATCAATGATGGGGGTCCCAGCCGTTGTGGTGGTCGACCAAAAACGGTCCAGTAGTGTCTGTTTATCGGTGTTGCGCGAGGCCTTCTTGTACTGGGCAAGAAATGATTCGAAAATAGACGAACATTCAGCTCCTTGTGGAGTTATGAGCAGGAGGGGGATTGATAGGAGAAGAAGGGTCGGGATAATTCTCAGCATGAAAAGCGAAAGGTTGGAGAATTTGAACTTGATTCAATATACAAACAAGAGACGCCGATTTCAACGATGGACGAGCCCCGAGAGAACCAGGGGAAGGACGAAATACGCAGCACTCATGCCGGCGATAATCAGACAGGCCATCGTGGCTGCGGCCCAGAGGAACATCTTCAGGTCGCCATCTTTTTCGTTTGCCACCTTGAGGGCGCGGCGAAACGAATAAAACCCTCCGACAAGCCCGAAGAGAATAAAGCACCCGAAAATCACAAACAGTATAAGATCAAGTGAGCCCATCATTCAACGAAGCCATGGAACATGATGGCAGTAATATACGAAACCCACCCGACTTCCCTCAACTATCCATTGCTCTTCAGCGGGTCAATTGATATATTCACTTCGCAATCCATAACACTATCTCAATCGGGAGCATCATGCCGGGTTCAGGGAAGGGAGTTCTTATTGCCGAGGATGATGAAGAAATACGGAGACTTCTTGCAGTCGTTTTCAGGCTGGAGAACTTTGTGGTGTATGAGGCGGAAGATGGAATTGAAGCAAAAGAAATATTCACGCGCCACGCCGATGCAATTCACCTTGTCATTACGGACCTCGGCCTTCCGGGACTTGGAGGCGTTGAGCTCATTGAGCAGATCAGGACCATATCACAATCTGTGAAGATCATAGGTGCCAGCGGATTCGGGAAGTCTAATGTTGTTGAGGAGGTGATGAATGCCGGAGGCGACGAGTTTCTTTCCAAACCCTTCAATACTGAAGACCTGATGAGCCTTATCCGCCGATTGTTACAGAATGGAAGTACCACCTGATATCATGAAATCGACAACAGAATATCTTTGGTTCAACACGAAAACACAGCGCGAATATGTGAATATTTCGGAAGAAGTGCAGAGGATTGTGACCAAGAGCGGAATCCAGGAGGGAATGGTCCTCGTGTCGGCGATGCACATCACCGCGGCAGTATACGTCAATGACGCAGAGGATGGATTGATTCAGGATATCGATGAATGGCTGGAACGCCTTGCGCCTTTTAAGTCGAACTACCGTCACCATCGAACCGGAGAAACCAATGGTGACGCGCACTTGAAGAGCCTTCTCATACACCATGAAGTGGTTGTTCCGATTACAAAGGGGAAGCTGGACTTTGGACCGTGGCAGCAGATCTATTATGCTGAGTTTGACGGACAGCGGAAGAAGCGCGTGATCGTGAAGGCAATGGGCGAGTAGGCGGCAATCATTCCTTCGCCGGCGTCAGTTGAACCTGGACCGCCTCAGATCCAATCGAGAACGATACCCAGTATTTTCCCCCCTCACGATCGCTAATATTGCTCTGAATGATTTCGTTACTGGGGAAGGGAAAATAAATATAGCCGTCAACAGATTGATAGGGGGCAAGATTGATGTCGGTGAGGATTCCCGAGTGGATTCCCCATTTGAAACTCTGGTACCAGAGCGATGGAATCGAATCGACCACAGCTGGCATCGGCAATCGCGCTGGACGGCGTGTAGCGGTGACTGTGTCAGCCGTGTTGCCAAATCGGTCGTTGATTTCTTCTACAGCATCGGCATTGAGCACCTTCCGCCACATCGTTTGAGCGTCCCGCGCTGCCAGTCGCTCTTTCATTCCATATTTTGGTTCCTGCACTTCAAACCGGACAAACCGAGTAGGTGAGAACGAGGTAAATCCGTTTCGCGTATTTGTGAAGAGAAGCCACAAACGGAAGAACAGCTCCCCGCCAGTGGAAACTTCGTCGAGGCTGAACACGACATACTCGCTGTCGCTGAGGATCCCCGCCAACGGGATGACATTGAATCCAAACTGAACAATTCCAGGTTCGGGAACGATGGAATAAATCACTTCCTGGGAGGACGACTTTTCAGCAACGACAACGAACAGGAAGATCCAGAAGAGGCGACTCATATGATACTCCAATTGGGAACCGGGCAGCTGTTTCTGCTTAGAATCTGTCCCCCATGACCGATGCTAATTAAGCAGAAAATATGTATTCTGCAACTCACGAATCGAGGTAAGGGTCACAAAAGGCAGAAGCCGACATCAGTGGTCAACTGACGGCGGCTTCCAAGAGGAGAGATGTATCTGGTCGAATATTAGACTACCATCCAGCAAGAATGGTTTACACCGGTGTTGAACATTTTTTGACGGCAATATGAAGCGCACGATCTATTACCCAATCCTCCTTCTGCTCTTCCTACTCCTCATTGGGATGGGATATTTGAGCTGGTTTACTCCAGTGACGACGGTGTTACTCGTCCGACATGCAGAGCGACTCAATTCATCTGACACAACTTCATTGTCAGAGGCGGGAGTCGAGCGAGCGCATACTCTTGCCCATGTTGTCGGTTCATCCAACATCGATCATATCTTCGTCACTCAATACGGACGTACCAAGCAAACGGCTGCCCCTATTGCCGCCGCCCTCGGAATTGCTCCGATTGTCATGCAGTCGGGTGATATCGAAGGTCTGGTTGATTCAATCCATGCACACCAGGGTGGAGTAATCCTTGTTGTCGGTCATTCCGATACGCTTCCGGTGATCATGAGTGAGTTGGGGGTACCATCTGTTTCTCCAATTGGAGGAAACACGTTTGATAATCTGTTCGTAGTGTCCCTGAGGAGATTTGGTGTGAGGATGACCCACCTGAAGTTTGGAAACCCTACCTAAGCTCTGATTTCACTTTGAAGTACGTGAAGACGCCGAAGGCCCGAACCCCTTGCGATTGTGCATGGACTGTCCCCACCTCACCCACCCCATACCCATCTTCGCCCCCGAATGGATTCCATCCGTTCCTGATTCCATGGTCCGATTCCCGATGTAACGTCACCCGTGACTGTCCGTAGTTGTTCGTCCAAACATGATCAAGCATGGCCTCAACCTTCTGTGGAACATCCGAAAGCTCTTCTGGGGCGATCTCATATGCGTCGAGGAGGAAGTGGACAAAGTTTCCATTCCCATCCATGTGCAACTGATAGAAATAATCTGGAGCGACCCAACCGTTGGCAGGGTTCATCATCCTCTTTGTTGTAGCAACAACGATCCTTCGGTACCTTTCCTCCCGGGTGATGCGATAGAGATTCGCCCCAATGGAACTGTACGAGAGACCGTTCCACGGCAGTTCTTTCCCAAATGCAGCTTTGCCTGGATTTCCTTCCCATCGTCCATCTCCTCTGTATAGCCTCTCCTCAATCCCCGGAATAGCTCCATCACCGTTCCAAACCCGGAGAGCGTCCTCAAGGTATTCTTGATGACCCGTTGCTTCATACAGTCTGCACGCTACCGAAACCATTTGATTCATGTTGCTATTGGTAAAAATAGGTTCGTTGAGACGGGCGCGGGGAGGCCAGTTATACCAAGTCCAATATCCTTCGTGGCTTGAGAGGCGACCTTCTCTTCTTGCGGATTGATATCGTTCCGCCGCATCTGCAACCCACGCCATATTGGTTCTACCTGTAAAGTCCCACCAATAGAGTTCCGCCAGGCAAGCCCACGCCCGATCATCGACCCAAGTGCCATTGAATAGATTTCGCATCTCGTGTTCTTTCGCATGGAAGAGGAGGAGAGACGTATCATGCGTGGCAGCATAGAGGTATGCATCCCCAATTGCACCGTTGGCACCCTCCCAGCCAGCTGTGTAGACTCTATGGAACTGCTTATCTATCAAAAACGACCGTTCCACCCATTCCTTTGCGCTTAGTGAAAGCCTCGAGGCTTTTTGGCCCAAAGTGTCACGTTTCGGTTGCTCTTTTGGGAGGGTCGATTTGCCGTTTTGGAGGAACATGAAGAGGATGGCCCCTCCAATGATGAGGACAGATACGGAGACAACTATTAAAGTGATCTTCTTTTTGGGAGGATTGCTTGTCTTTGGATCAGTTCTTTGGGGAGGTTTCACTCGATGTCTCAACAAGAAAAACAGTCGTGCCTCCACGTTGGTGTGGAGGCACGATGAATCAGATGCTATTTTGTGCGGACGAACTCGATGCGCCTGTTGCGAGACCTTCCGTCAGCAGTTGCATTTGAGGCAATGGGGCGGTCAGGTCCATAGCCTCGCGTGGTAACCCGGTTCGGTGCGACACCGCGGTTGACAAGCCAGTTCTTCACCGACTCTGCACGCGATATCGAAAGTGTATTGTTGAGCTTCCGGCTCCCCGTGTTGTCCGTATGTCCTTGAATTTCGACCGTGATATCCGGATTCTGCTGCAACGTGTTCAAGGCGAGGGTCAGAATTGCCTCGGAGGAAGCAGAAATCTCAGCGCTCCCCGTTCGGAATGTAACTCCTTCGAGAACCACCGCTTTCCCTACCTCTGCCTTTAACTCTTTTTCCTTCTTGATATCGTCTGTCGGATCAAGTGGGTTCGTGCCCCGAGAGACTTCCACTCCATCGGCAACCCCTCCTCCGTCCGTGTCTGCTTTCAACGGGTCTGTATGATACGTTTTTATCTCCGCACCGTCCAGGAGATTGTCGCCGTCCGTATCAACCTTCAGCGGATCAGTTTTGTAGGTGAGAACCTCATCTCCGTCAGGTAAGCCATCGGAGTCTGAGTCGGAGCGAAGAGGATCGGTTGCATACAAACTTAACTCCTCGCCGTCTTTCAAAACATCCTTGTCGGTATCCATCCTCAGGGGATCGGTCCTGTATCGTTTTACTTCTTCGCCATCAATGAGCCCATCCAAATCCGAATCCGCGCGACGAGGATCTGTTTGATATTCGTGAACTTCTTCACCGTCGGTGAGGCCGTCATCGTCTGAATCAGTTTTGTCGGGGTTCGTGCCAATTTCCTCTTCTTCTCCGTTGGTCAGGCCGTCTCCGTCGTCATCGTCGCTTC
>QKGJ01000345.1 GCA_003251275.1 Ignavibacteria bacterium | reverse complement strand
AGCTCAGCTGGGGCAACCGGATCGATCAGTGATCCTGACCGCGTCCAATGCCCTGGAGAGAATTACAGGACAAAGCTGGGCGAGCTCCGTTCCCGGTTGGACTCAACCTCTCTTTACTGACTTCGACTTCAAATACCTCCGCTCGCTCCCCGATTCCATTCCCGCCAAGATTGAAACAGCGAAGGGCAACATTAGTGTCATTCTTTACAAGAATGCGGCTCCTTTTACTGTTATGGAACTCCTGAAACTATCCACACAGCGAGGATTCTATCGCGGGCTCAAGTTTCATCGTGTGGTTCCAAATTTCGTTATTCAGGGGGGAGATCCGCGCGGCGATGGTTGGGGCGGACCAGGATTCACTCTTCGATCAGAGTTCTCTGATTACACTTATGGAACGGGCACGATCGGAATCGCAAGCGCAGGCAAAGATACGGAGGGATCCCAGTTCTTCATCACACAGTCTCCACAACCCCACCTTGACGGTCGCTATACTATCATTGGAAGGGTTGTATCTGGAATGTCGGTGGTGAATGAAATTCTTGTCGACGATAGAATCTACGACTTTGCGCCGCGGTAGGCTTCTTAGTTCTCTTCTTCGCGGTGAACAAGCGTCGGGGAAAATGCTGGTAAACAAACCGCAATATATTCTGCACCGCCCGGTTTTGGTGTGCTGTATTGGACCCATTCTCCCCGCCTGGAGATGATTGCCTGACCCTCCGGAACGTCAAATTGTTCCCTCTTGGTCTTCACCCTCAGCATTCCCTTGAGGACAACCGTATACTCATCGAACTCGGGTTGTTGCGCAGGCTCTACCCACCCCTCCGGACTGCGCATGCGCGCGATGCTTACAGGAAACGTCGAAGAATTCACTCGCCCAACAAACTCCTCGATGATCTTTGGTTTGTTTCCAGCCGCCTTGATGATGGATGGTGACACGATATGGGTTGGCATGCGGTCGCCTATTGCTATTTGATGAGAAGCATTTGCTTCGTCTGAGTGAGTGAAACTGAAGGCCTGCTGTTTGGCCGAACCTGTATACGATAGTAGTACACTCCACTCGACAGTTCCGGGAGGCTCACCCGGACCTCATACACGCCTCTTGCCTGCTCTCCCTCCAGAAGTTCCTTGACCTGTCGGCCCTGCGTATCATAAATTGATAGACGAATATCGGAACGTTCTTCGAGGCTGTACCGAATGATGGTTTCGGGGTTGAATGGATTTGGATAATTCTGAAACAATGTAGTGGAGGTCGGCCGGTTTCCTGTCTTTCTCGGTTCAACGCTCACTGGGTTCGGATTGTACTTGAGAATAACCCCTTGGTACCCGACGGCAATCCCGTGGCGAGGTGTGATAAAGACAACATCATGGATGGCAGTGGTGTCTGTGGTAATCTGTTGCTGCCATGTGCGTCCTGAATCAAGTGTCATCAACCACTTCCTCTCAAATCCCATTGTCGCCCACCCTTCCTCTAAACTGCGAAACGAAACCGAACCAGCCACACCAAAAATCTCAAGGAATGTGTACTCCCATGTGTTGCCTCCATCCGATGAACGAATAATGCTACTCCCCTGTTCAAAATCACCTCCCACTCCAATGATATTGAGGGAATCGAACATATATAGTTTCTGAATCGGTTCCGGACTAACACATTGCGCTTCCCAGTTTCTCCCCCCATCCGTTGTACGCCAGATCACTCCGGAAATATCGATATGCCCGCCGTTTGCAAAACCATAGCTGGGATCGAAGAAAAGGAAATGGAATGGAGGGAACGCACCGCATTGCCCCACAACAATGCTCGGTGTCCATGATGCACCACCGTCGCTTGTTTCCCCTATCGGTCGACTATATCCGCCAATCGAGCCCCTTAGAGAATCCTTGAAGTGAATAGCGTTGAGAAAAACGTTCTCTTCAGGATATTCCCGCAAGCCCCATGTTGTCCCGCCGTCGGTTGTTTCCAGGATATCTGTCCCGAAAGGAGGAACACCAACCCGCCATGTAAGCGCCCACCCGTGTGTACGCGTGAGGAAGAAGATGTTCACGATATCCGACAGAACGCCCGAGTTTTGCACAATCCATTCAGATCCGCCGTCCGTCGTATGAATTATCGCGCCGGAATCTCCGCAGGCCCATCCCCAGAGGCTGTCAACAAATACGACATGGCGAAGCAAGCGCTCTGTGGGACTGGGAATGCGGTCCCAATTTTCTTGCGGAAGCGCAGTTGAAGGGGCAATCACCAGAAGGAGCATTAAAAGGAGAAGGGGCGATCTTGCTGGATACATTCCGTGTCAGGATGAATGAATGAGACAATTTCCATGCTTTGAAGACAAAGTACAACTTGTCTGCAAGATCTGCAACGTCTCTACATTCATCTCATCAGAATCATCTTGCGAGTTGCGATGTTCCTTTCCACGGCAAGATGGTAGAAATACACCCCACTGGGAATGCTGATGGGAGAGAATGTAACCGAGTGTTCCCCACGTGACAGAGCCTCATTCACCAGCACGGCAACTTCTCTACCCAGGACGTCAAACACTGAGAGTTTTGTCATACCTCTCTCCGAGAGAGTGAATACTATGTTGGTCGACGGGTTGAAAGGGTTTGGAACGTTCTGTTGCAATGAAAAACTACCGGGGGCGTCGGGTATTGTCGGCACCCCAGTCGCCGTTGAGTCAACAAAATAGCTTGCAAGGACGTCCCAAATATCATGGTTCCCATTGTCCTGGCCCAGCGCCCACATGCCTACTCCATGCAAGTGCCGGTTAAAGACGAATGCATATTTGTAGCTCATGCTCTCCGGATCGTCATACCAGCCCTGATACCATTGACTCCCCACTTGATACCGGTACCAGGGATTCTGCCCGACGACATCCCATTGGCGACCGTATTGTGCAACGGTCACCAGCGCGTCGGGGTAATAGAATGCAGTCCCCGATCCCTGTGTTGCTGCTTTGGCAGTTCCCGATACTGCAGGCCAACGAAGGCCGTAATGCGGAACACCAAGAAGTGCCTTCGTAGTATCGATGCGCGCAAGAACCACATTCTCGATGAGTGTGGTAATATTCAAACTTCCCCAGAATGAAGTATTGGGCAGCAGCCCGACCGGGCCGGTCACCGAACTTCCTCCGTAATAGTAGTTGTATCCCTGGAAGAAAAACATGTCTACATATGGTTCAATCGCAGCCAGGTCCCAGTCCCCACCATTGTACCGAATATCAAAATCCGTTGGAGCGCAGGACACATGCGACCCTGGAATCCTCGTATGAAAAGAATCTGCGAGCCCTTGCATGAAGAGAGTCAGATACGGCTTACTTGCATTTTGAACCCCCTCGAAGTTGATATTCACCCCATCCGCAGATGCTGCCTGGACAAGGCCAAGTGCATTCTGGATAAGAAGATTGCGTGACGATGGCGAAGAGACAAGTGTGTGAATCTCGTTCCCGTTAAAATTTGTAATGCACAAAACAACCCGTGCCCCTTCTTGATGAGCAGCATTGATCATATTGATCAGGTTTGCGCTCGCATCGGGATCGCCCGGATACCTGGGCCATCCATGCACGTTCGTGATCAAGCCATTACTCCCCGCTTCTCCGCTAAAGTAAGCAACAGTGCTCAACAGGGAATAGTCAACGAGATTCCACCTACTCGTGAACCAATAAGGGAAGTATCCGAAAACTTCCTTCTTTAGCGGTAATCGGCGTGGAACACGCAATTGGATTTCGTAGGCTGGTCCGATGCGAACGGCTGGGTGCTCCGCCTCATAGTGTTCGTAGACTTCAGAAAAATATCGATGGATGCCGATCTCACGACCATCTTTATCTTCACCTCCCCCCACTACGGATTGAGACGAACTCAACCGCAACGCTACAGTGGAGAGAAGAGCGAGCCGGGCAAGATGTTTCACCAGGGGCCACATTGTGTCCCTCCCTTGCAGTGTTGAAAAATGGCAGTCTCTCTCAAAACAAGGATTCTACGTGTCAATTATTGGTCTAATAGGAATAGTAAAAAAGAATGTTGCCCCCTCGTCGACAGCCCCCCTGGCCCACACCCTTCCGCCGTGCCGCTCAATGATCCGTTGCACAAGGGCAAGACCAACGCCTGTTCCCGGGAATTCGTCCTCTCGGTGAAGACGCTGGAACACTCCAAAGACTTTGCGAGCAAACTCCATATCGAAGCCGACACCATTGTCCTTGACGGAGAAGATGACCTCGTCCTTTGTCAACTCAGACGTGATCTCGATCGTAGGGGCTGCGCTCTTCGAACAAAACTTGATCGAGTTGGAAAGTAGGTTGAACATCACCTGCTTGATCATCGACCGATCACCTTCGATGTCCGCAAGGTCGTGCACCTGCACGGTTGGCACTGTTTTCGCTCCAACGGATAACTCATCGATGACCTCGCGAACGAGGGAGTACATGTGAATGCGCTCTTTCGCCATGTGCGATCGACCGAGACGTGAGAAGGCAAGAAGATCGTCGATAAGGTTTCCCATCTTCGTCGTGTTTGCCTGAATGACATTCAGCACCCTTTTAGCCTCCTCATCAAGCTGCGCTGCGTGGTCTTCCATGAGTATCCCCGCAAACCCCTGGATTGCTCGAAGTGGGCTGCGTAAATCGTGCGAAACCGAGTAACTGAAAGATTCAAGTTCCCGATTGGAAGCTTCAAGCGCGCTGGTACGTGCTTTCACCCGACGTTCGAGCTCTTCATTCAACAGCCCGATTTTTTCTTCCGCTTCCTTCCGTTCTGTAATATCCACCGCAGTCCCGATTACCGCAGGGGCTCCTTCAAATTCAATTGTGCGACCGCTGAAATCGATCCATCTCCTCTCCCCATTTCGGGCAATGACTTTCACTTCGTACCGATCGGGCACTTGTTCGCCTCTTTGGCGGGCAAGCCCCCGCTCTTTTACTAGGTCTCGATATTCTGGATCGATAATTTCCCAAAACTTCATCGATTCGATTTCCTCAAGAGAGCACCCGATTAACTCCTGTCCGGCAGGATTCACGTACAGCATTGATTCTTCCCGGAATATCATGATAACAGCAGATGTCGACTCTGCAAGAGCACGAAACCTTGCTTCACTTTCCCGCAGCGCGTTCTCACTCGTCCGAAGCGCCTCATCGGCTTTCCGTTCTTCTGTAATGTCTTCGTAACATCCCATGACCCCGACAAGCGTCCCTCGTGGATCAAGCAGTGGAACCTTGCTCGTTCGAACCCATCGCAATTCCTTATTCGAATTGACCCGCACTTCTTCCTCAAAATTCATTTTCCCGCGCCCACTTTCCAGCACCTCGCGGTCAGCCTTTTCGTAGATCTCCGCATGTTCTTTCCAGACCAATTCGCGATCTGTGACGCCAACAATGTCCCGGGGAGAGGTCAATCCCGCATCTTCGGCGAACAACAGATTGCAGCCTAAGTACCTGCTGTCGCGATCTTTCCAGAATACTCGTATGGGGATCGTATCGAGGATGACAGAGAGCATCGCTCTTGATTCTTCAAGCGCGATCAGCGCTTCGCGTTCACTCGTTACATCGCGCGTCACACCAACAAGACATTGCTCCCCTTCGACCTCAATAATCTCAGCCGAGATTAGACAATGAATGATCGCACCTGACTTGATGCGGATCGTTGTTTCAAGATTAGTAATCCTCCCGTTTCGTTGCAATAGTTCGACCATCTTCGTCCGGTCATCCAGATTCGCCCAAATTCTGATGGCCTCCGATGTTTTTCCTACTGCCTCCTCCCGTGTATACCCCGAGATTTTCGTGAAACCGTCATTCACATCGAGGAATTTCCCTTCCTTGAGTGTGGAAATGGTAATCGAGTCGGGGGTTGACCGAAATGCCTTCAGAAATTTTTCTTCACTGCTGCGCAACGCTTGCTCGGTCAACCTGCGCTCTGTTTGATCGCGAAGAACCACCACTCTCACGGTCTCGCCCTGATGTGTCACCGTGCGCGCGAGAATTTCGACTGGAAATCGGGATCCGTCTTTCTTCAGACCAATAGCCTGATACGGGTCTTCTGATTG
>QKGJ01000262.1 GCA_003251275.1 Ignavibacteria bacterium | reverse complement strand
CACTTGTTGTTTTCCACTTCCGTCGGCGTTCATAACGAAAAGTTCCATCCGGGTCGGTCGCACAAGATTGGTCGCCAGCAACTCCTTGTATTGCTTTGCCTCCGAACTGTCAGTGTAGTGGCCGGCGCGGTAAATAATCTTTGAACCATCCCAGGAATAGAAAGCGCCGCCGTCGTATCCCACTTCGTTCGTCAATTGTTGAAGGTCGGAGCCATCTAAATTCATCGCGTATAGGTCAAGGTCGCCGTTGCGGATTGAAGTAAAGACGATCTTATCGCCCAACGGAGATATTGTTGCTTCGGCGTCATAGCCGGGGGTCGCCGTCATTTGTTTAAGATTTCGGCCGTCGCGCTCACTGATGAAAATATCAAATTGAGGGTAGACAGCCCACACGTACCCCTTGGAATAGTCGGGAGGAGGGGGGCAAGAAGCGAGGAGGTGATGTGTGGATGCATACAGAATCTTTTGATCTCCCGGCATGAAGTAGCCGCATGTTGTTCGCCCTCTTCCGGTGCTGACAATCTGGGAATTGCCGGATCCGAGGTCGAGGATATACTCTTGATCGCACATGAACGAGTCACGGGTGGATTGGAAGATGAGGCTTTGTTCATCAAAGGAAAAGTAGCCCTCTGCATTCTGGCCGCCGAAGGTCAGTTGTCGAATTGCCGAAAAGTGGCGTTCTCCGTCAACGATTAGACCGCTCTCTTGCGCGTTGCCTATCGAAACGGATGAGAGGATGAATAAGAGGAAAATTTGTTTGTACATTGTTATGGAGCCCATGTTTATTGATTTTCGGAGTGGATTGAATGTAGCTACCTGAGGCCCGAAAAGCAACATTCATTGACATTCGTGTGAAGGTGGGATATATTCCAAATTATGAACCTCATATACTTTTGGAGAGATGGATGAACAATCGAGTTTTTCTGATCACAGGAGCAACAGGTGCACTTGGAGGGATTGTTGCGAAGAGGATACTAGACAATGGAGCGCTCCTGCTTGTGCCATACAGATCGGAAGGAGCTAAACACAAATTGTCAGAACTCGTTTCCGCTGTGACCGACAGAGTCCTTTTTCATCGAACTGAGCTAACGAAGCGGTCTGATGTGGACGAGCTTGTACGCATTGGTGTCTCGCGCTGGGGAAATATTCACGCGGCGGTGTGTCTTGCAGGGTCGTTCATGGGAGGAAAGACGATTGAACATGAGGACATAAGCACCTGGGAGAAATTGTATGCCTCGAATGTTCTTAGCACGCTCCACGTCTGCCGTGCGGTTTTGCCATTCATGCAAGAAAACAAATTCGGTCGAATAGTTACCATGGGGGCAAAGGCTGGTCTTGCACCGATGACAAAAGTTGGCGCCTATGCAATGTCAAAAGCCTCGGTCATGGTGCTGACGAGAACTATTGCGGAAGAAATAAGAGGGACAGGCATTACCGCAAACGCTATTGCACCTGGAACCATTGATACAGAAGGCAATCGAAATTCCATGCCCAACGCAGATCAACGTGATTGGGTAGCACCCGAGGAAATTGCGGAATGGATCTGGTTTCTATGCTCGGATAATTCCCGATCGGTCAGTGGACAGATCATTACCGTTGGCTGACGTTCACACTCCAAGGCTCTCCATTCAACGGTCTTTCATATTGGAATTAGGTTCAAGCACAATATTGACTTTTGGCCGACAAACAGCTAATTTCTTAACGATTTGTACGATAATCTACTGACCAACCTCTCCCCTAAACAAATCCGCATTACGATGTGCCCGCTTTTTGGGGTTGTGCGATTGGCATGAAGGCTATGATTGGACATACGATAAGCGAATGACTCTCAAAGACAGGATCAGCAATGACTTAAAAGTCGCGATGAAGAGCGGGGATAAACTCCGCCTTGAAACACTTCGTTCACTTCGCGCCGTTCTGATGGAGAAAGAAATTGAAAAGCGAGGACCTGATTTCAATGGTCTGAAGCCTGAAGATGAATTGGCTGCTGTCTCCACGGCTGCGAAGAAACGGAGAGAATCTATTGAGCAGTTTGAAAAAGGGGGCCGGGAGGATCTTGCTCAACAGGAACGATCTGAGCTGCGAGTTATCGAGGAGTACTTACCAGCCCAAATGTCTGTTGAAGAAGTGAAGGTTCACGTGATGGGAGTGATTGCATCCGCCGGGGCAGAAGGGCCAAAAGACTTTGGCAAAGTGATGCCCATTGTCATGAAAGAGCTCAAAGGGAAGGCCGATGGCCGGGTCGTCCGGGAAATTGTCAAGGAACTTCTCGGGGGAAAGCAATGACTCTTCTCGATATGTTCGTGTTGTCAGGGCTATTCATTGCAACCGCTTTGGGGTACCGGGCAGGTGTGCAGCGAAAGATGTTTAATCTTCTCTTGGCACTCGCCGCAATTATTGCAACCGCGCAATTTGCTCAACCGATAGGTGAGTGGTTTTTTGAAGAATTCGGAGCATCAGATCAGCAGGGGTACGGCATTGCGATTTTCATGGTTCTCGGTGCGACAATCATCCCCGGGATCCTTGTGTACCGAAAATTCGACTGTGTCAAACCTTCAAGTGAATCGAGTCAATTCTTTGGCGGTCTATTTGGTTTAATGGAGGGAGCATTTATCATCAGCATTTGTTTGCTTTTGTTTCGTGCATATGGTACCCCTGACCAAGAAACGCGCGACAAATCCGCCCTCTATCGACCACTCGCCGGATTGGCTCGGGCGACCTTCGTAACAATCGAGCCACTCGTTCCTGGAGGCAAGGAACTTCGCCTGGAATTGGGTCGTGTTTTTGATGAGTCCTCACTCAAGATGCGGGCACGGTCCATAAAAGAGAATCTCTAATGCCTTTTGCGACCGCAATCGCGAAACTTGAATTTGATAGAGTTCTCCAGCGCGTTGTGCGATACACCAGTTCAGAACCCGGTGCTTCGTTCCTCAAGAACGTTCAGATCGAAACCGCTCACGAAATCATCTCAAGGGAATTGTCCACCGTTTCTGAGATGAAGTCCTTACTGGAGAGTGAGTCGGAGATTCCAATCGACGGGATCTTTCCCATCGCACCTACACTTCAAAAATCCTCTGTGGACGGGGCTCTTCTCTCGGGACTCGAAATCCATCACGTCGGTTCAACGCTCAGGGCCAGCCGCCTGATTCGTTCATTCCTCCAAAAGCATAAAGAGCGATCGCCTCTGGTTTGGGAATTCGCCGAGACTATTGAGGTGGACAAGGTTCTTGAATTCAACATTGAGAAGACGGTCGACGGGAAGGGTGAGGTGAAACCAACCGCCTCCAGAGAACTCCAGACGATTCGACGTTCCGTAGCGGAGAAGTATGAGTCACTTCGCAAGAAGCTGGGTGATATCCTTCGACGGGTTTCCGATGCAGGGTTCAGTCAGGAGGAGATCATAACAACCCGCGAAGGCCGGATGGTTCTTCCGGTGAAGATAGAGCATAAGAATCAAGTCTCCGGATTCATTCATAGTGCTTCCGCAAGCGGGGCAACCGTGTTCATCGAACCCACAGAGACACTCGATCTCAATAACGAGATTCGTAGCCTGCAATTTCAGGAACAACGCGAGATCACGCGACTTCTCAAGGAGATCACCGTTCAAATAGGGAACGCGCGATTATGGTTGCAGACAAATCTGTCGACTCTTGCGCGCCTCGATGCGCTGCAGGCGAAAGCAAAACATTCCATAGAAGTTCTCGGCCAAGCTGCAACAGTGACCGCCGATGGCCACGTCAACTTCAAGGGCGCGCGGCACCCATTGCTTCTTCAGTCACATGGATACGCTGGCACGGTCCCTCTTGATCTTACCCTTGGGGATAAGTACTCGACACTCGTCATCAGCGGGCCGAATGCGGGCGGGAAAAGCGTGGCAATGAAATGCGTTGGCCTTCTTGTTTTGATGATACAATCGGGTCTTCATGTTCCAGTCAGTGAGGCCTCCATAAGAGCTTTTCGCCGGGTTTTTGTCGATATTGGGGACGACCAATCGGTTGAGAACGACCTTAGTACGTTCAGTTCGCATTTAAAGAATCTGAAAGAAATCTCCTTGAGCGCTGACGAACATAGTCTGGTGTTGATCGACGAAGTCGGATCGGGTACGGACCCGGCAGAGGGAAGTGCGATCGCTGCATCGTTTCTTGAGTCTCTAACGAAGCGGGGAGCCTTGACTATTGCGACAACCCATCATGGAATGTTGAAACTCTTTGCCCACGAGACCGAAGGCATTGAAAATGGCGCGATGGAATTTGATCACTCCACCCTTGCGCCAACCTATCGATTCCGATCAGGAATCCCAGGGAGCAGCTTTGCGTTGGAGATGGCTCAGCGAATGGGTCTCGACCCTGCGCTGCTTAAGCAGGCGCGCATACTTCTTGGACCAGGCCGCGTTAGGCTGGACGACCTTCTGACGAAGCTTGAATCATCCCTCCAACAATACGAGGAAAAAATAAGGGAAGCTCGCAAGAATGAGTCCGTGGTACAGGTTCTACGGTCAGAGTATGAGTCGAAACTGAAGAATCAGTCAAAGGAACTGAGAGAGATAAAGAAGGCGGCCGTTTCAGAGGCCAAGGAATTAGTGGAAAAGGCGAACGCTCTCATTCAGCAGACGATCAAGGAGATTCGTGAGCAGGAAGCCTCGCGTGACTCCATTAAGACCTCATCATCTGTTCTAGACTCTCTGAGAAGAGAGATTGATAGTGAGGAGGAAATGACACAGTCTGAACCGGAGGTCAGGGGGAAGGACACCTCACTTCACGAGGGATCACTCGTTATTCTCGACGAGGGCTCTGAGACGGGAGAGATTATCGCAATCGAAAAAGAAACGGCCACCGTTGTATTTGGAGCGCTCAAGATGCGTGTTCCTCTCGCCCATCTGTTTCAAGCAAAGGACGACAGGCGTGGAAGGTCACGCATGAGCGCCAAGTTGTTTGAAAAGCCCGACAATATTCAGCAAGATCTTGATTTGCGCGGGATGACAGGCGATGAGGCTCTCTCTCATCTGGACAAATTCATCGACAGCGCAATCTTGTCTGGGTTAAAAAGGGTTGATATCATTCACGGGAAGGGAACAGGTGCCTTAAGGAAAAAAGTGGGAGACTTCCTTTCGTCTCATCCACACGTTCGATCGTTCCGCCTAGGTGATTGGAACGAAGGTGGTGTGGGGGTGACGGTCGTTGACCTTCTTGAGTAGATATTGATGAAGAAGAACATCTCAAAAATACTCATTGCGAACCGTGGAGAGATTGCGGTTCGAATAATGCGAACATGTCGCGAGCTGGGAATCAAGACTGTTGCCGTCTATTCTGTCGTGGATGCAACTTCTCCCCATGTTCAGATGGCGGATGAAGCATTTCTGCTTGGCCCCGCTCCTTCGCGCGAGAGTTACCTGCGATGGGAAAGAGTTTTGGAGGTGGCGAAGATCTCTGGCGCTGACGCGATTCATCCCGGGTACGGGTTTCTTTCTGAGAATCCCGATTTCGCGGAGCGGGTGTCTGAGTCTGGCATGATTTTCATCGGACCTCGAGCGGAGTCCATGCGTGCCATGGGGGATAAAACTGAAGCTCGAAGGTTGATGCAAAAAGCGAACGTTCCCGTCGTTCCTGGAACTCCGCCCATACAGTCCATTGGCGAAGTGAAATCGTTTATTGAGATCAATCATTATCCGGTACTCATCAAAGCTGCAGCAGGGGGAGGAGGAAAGGGGATGCGTGTGGTTCGCTCGGATAAAGAGCTTGCGCCGGCGTTTGCAGCTGCCCAATCTGAGGCTGCCTCCAGTTTTGGAGACGGTCGGGTCTATGTGGAGAAGTATCTGGATAGCCCTCGTCATGTTGAGTTTCAGATCCTGGCCGATAAACTGGGCTCTGTGGTCCACTTGGGTGAACGGGAATGCACGATTCAAAGGAGACATCAGAAAATTATTGAGGAGTCACCTTCAGTATTTCTGGACGAAGCCCTCCGAAAGAAAATGGGAAAGATGGCGATTGACGCAGCAAGGGCATGTGTGTATGAAAACGCAGGGACCGTCGAGTTTCTCATGGATTCGCAAAAGAGCTTCTATTTTCTTGAGATGAACACCCGGCTTCAAGTGGAGCATCCCGTTACGGAACTGCGAACAGGAATCGATCTCGTTGCCCAACAGATTTTGATCGCATCGGGAAATCCTCTGCGGTTCTCTCAGGACGATATTGCATTCAGAGGACATGCATTGGAGTGCCGTATTAGCGCGGAAGACCCTGCAAATGATTTTCTCCCCAGTACTGGCACAATTGTTCATCTGAAGCCTCCGGGCGGGATCGGAATTCGTGACGACAGGGGGATCGACGAGGGAGGAGAGGTTTCGGTATTTTATGATCCCATGATAGCGAAACTCATTGCTTGGGGAGAAAGCCGAAACGAAACGATCAATCGAATGTTACGGGCACTGAGGGAATACGAAGTCCTTGGTGTGAAAACGAACATTCCCCTCTGTGAATTTGTGTTGACGCACCCTGACTTCCACGCCGGTGAGTTTGACACCCATTTTCTGCAAAAGCACTTTACGGCAAATTCTCTTTCTCTTCCCGACGAAGATGCAATGCGCGTTGCTGCGATTGTTGCCGCGCTAACAACCAACGGGTGTCAAGAAGACCAGAACGGTTCGGCAGCGAATTGGACAAAGTGGAAAAAGCAACGTAACGATTTGTTGCGAGATGCGTGAATGACCTTGCATTGCTTCATAGGAAAGCACCTGTACGAGGTGTCTCTCGGCCCAAACGGCCTGATAACCGTTGACTCCGAGGAAATCGCTGTTCATCCGACAATGCTATCCGACAAGGAAATGTCACTATTGGTGAATGGGAAGTCCCACCGCGTCTCCTTTTGTCAAAGGGGCTCCAGAATTGACCTTATTGTGGATGGACAGTTGATGGAAGCAACCGTCCAGAGCGAGAGAGATATACTTTTGAAACGATACGGCGGTTCATCTTCCGCCAGAGGGAGCAAAGAAAAGATCTTTGCCCCGATGCCCGCGCTTGTTGCAAAGGTGGAAGTGAATGTTGGAGATTCGATATCGGCTGGACAGGGCTTGATTATTCTTGAAGCGATGAAGATGGAAAATGAGATCAAATCGCCTCAGGCCGGAAAGGTCAAATCGATTTTCGTCAAGAAAGGAAACACGGTGGAAAAAGGAACCTTGTTACTCGAATTGGAGAGCGCATGAATTCAGCGTCGTCCGGTGTGCTTCAGGAAGAACCTGTCGTGGATCTTGATCTGGCTTTGAAGCATGGGCTGAGCCAGGAGGAATACAGGGAGATACTTGAATTATTGGGGCGAGTTCCAACATATACCGAGTTGGGAATATATAGCGTGATGTGGAGCGAACATTGCAGCTACAAGAACTCGATTGCAGTCCTGAAAACCCTTCCACGATCCGGTGGCCGGCTAATGGTTGAAGCAGGAGAGGAAAATGCTGGCTTGGTGGATATTGGTGACGGTCTGGCAGTTGCTTTCAAGATTGAGAGTCATAACCATCCATCTGCAGTGGAACCATATCAAGGTGCAGCCACCGGCGTTGGTGGAATCATGCGGGATATTTTTACTATGGGTGCTCGCCCAATAGCTGCATTGAATTCACTTCGCTTTGGATCGTTGGAGGACTCAAGAACGAAATACCTTTTTAAGGGAGTTGTCAAAGGAATTGGTGATTATGGAAATAGCTTTGGTGTTCCCACCGTAGCGGGAGAAGTCTACTTTGACAAAAGCTACAACGAGAATCCACTGGTCAATGCAATGGCAGTCGGTGTGGTAAAGCATGGAGAATGGGCGAGTGCGATCGCAAAAGGTGTGGACAACCCGGTGCTGATTGTGGGTTCAGCGACAGGAAGAGATGGTATTCACGGCGCGACATTCGCCTCTGAAGAGATATCTGAGGAGTCGGAGGCAAGGCGTCCTTCGGTTCAGGTTGGCGACCCGTTCACGGAAAAGCTCCTGCTAGAGGCAACCCTCGAAGCGATTCGCTCCGGGCATGTTGTGGGGATTCAGGATATGGGAGCTGCGGGCATTACGTGTTCAACATCAGAGATGTCGGCACGTGGTAAGGTAGGAATGGATATCAATCTTGATCTGGTCCCGGCCCGAGAATCTGGAATGAGCGCATACGAACTGTTGCTTTCAGAATCTCAAGAAAGGATGCTGGTGGTGGTGGAGAAGGGATACGAGAACGAGGTGACAGCCATATTCGAGAAATGGGACTTGCATGCACAGATTATCGGAAAAGTAACAAACACGGAGCGTGTGAAAGTCCGTTATTGTGAAAAACTTGTCGCGGATGTTCCTGCCGAAAGCCTGGTTCTGGGAGGTGGTGCTCCCGTTTATGTCAGAGAGGCGGAAGAGCCGGGCTATCTCAAACGGACAAGATTTTTTGATGAGTCCTTAGTTCCAATCCCTAGTGATCTTGGCAGTGTACTCCTTCGTTTGATGTCATCTCCAAATATTGCCAGCAAGCATTTTGTGTACGAGCAATATGATCAATCAGTGCGTACGAACAATGTAGTATCCAGTCAAGCTGATGCAGCAGTGATTCTTTTGAAAAAATCAATTAAGGGGCTTGCCCTCAAGACGGACTGCAATAGTCGATATGTGTATCTCAATCCATATATCGGCGGAGCGATCGCGGTAGCGGAGGCTGCGCGAAACGTTGCGTGTGTTGGCGGAACACCGTTGGCTATTACCAATTGTTTGAACTTTGGGAATCCGCATAAGCCTGAGATTTATTGGCAGTTTAAGGAGGCCGTCAGGGGAATCGGTGATGCTTGCAAAGCATTAGGAACCCCTGTCACTGGAGGCAATGTAAGCTTCTACAATGAGAACCCCGAAGGTGCAGTCTTTCCGACACCAGTTATTGGTATGTTAGGACTTGTTGAGGATGTTACGAGGTGCCCGAGTGCGTCCTTCCAGGATGTCGGTGATTTGATCGTGCTGCTTGGAAAAACTGGTGGACATATTGGTGGTTCCGAGTACTTGGCAGCTATTCACAAAGAAGTTGCCGGAGATGCTCCGCAGTTGTTTTTGGACTTTGAACGAAATGTACAGCAACTGGTTATCAAACTGATTCAAGCCGGCTTGGTCAAATCAGCCCACGATTGTTCCGATGGGGGGCTGGCTGTCGCGATAGCAGAATGCTGCATAGCCAACATCGGCAACGTAAGAGGCGCATCTATTACTTTGCCTGAATCGGATATTAGAATTGATTCTCAATTGTTTGGTGAAGATCAATCAAGAGTGATTCTATCACTTGATCCGAAATCGGTTCACCATGCCCTTGAGATGGCACGTGATGCAAGTATACCAGCAAGTGTCATTGGTAGAGTTGGAGGAGAATCCTTGAGGATGGAAGGGGTTCTAGATTTGGCTGTTGAGAAGATTGCTGAGGTACACCGGGGATGTATCGAAAACAAGCTGCAACACTTTACATAATATATATTATTAGATTTCTTGCTGCTGTCGCCCTGGCACAGTGACGCTTATACCGTTCTTCACGATGCCAACCTCAACAGTGATAACATCCTTTCCCAGAATCTCTCCATCTGCATGAACCCGAAAAGGTTCAGCCGCGGAAATTGATAGTTCTGACCCTCGTTCGAAGTGCACCGCTGTATGGCTCCCGTGTTTTCCCCTCATTACCTTCGGCATGACGGTCAGAATCCCAGGTATGGTTAGATCATCGATCAGACACACATCCAGAAGTCCGTCATTTGGCTTTGCGTCGGGAGTCAGATAGAAACCGCCTCCAGCGCATGGACCATTTCCGACGGCGATCAGAAGGTATTTTCCCTTGAAGACTCTAGAATTAACTGCAAGGGAAAACTCAGGAGCACGGTATGTCCCGAGCGTTTTCATCACGGCCACGAGGTATCGTGATGTCCCGGTAAGATATCTTATGTTGCCGGCGTTGACGGCAACCGTTGCGTCGAACCCAACGCCAATCCCATTGACGAAGTGCGTATCACTGGACGATTGATCAGCTGATATTACTCGAATGCTTCCGACATCGATAGTGGCGGTTGACCCATTTACCAGGCAGTTGAGGGCATGTGGAACGGAATTCACAAGACCAATCGCTTTGATGAAGTCGTTTCCTGATCCTGCTGGAATAACCCCAAGGGTTTTCTTGCTTCCAACAATTCCATTAATTACCTCGTTTACTGTCCCGTCACCACCAACCGCAACCACACGTCTGAAGTCTGTCTGCCGAGCTATGTCTGCGGCATGGCCGCCGTGTGTTGTTTGTACAATTTCGATGTGACCGGCATGACGCTGTGCAAAAGTCTCAACGAGGCGCTTGACGTTACCAGTCGATTTGCCAGCCGCTGGATTAATGATAAAAAGCGTTGGCTCCATTCAAGCTATCTTCTGACGACGTTCAAAGGAGATATTCTAGCTGACCTTGATTCATATAACACCCTACCATCAAACAACATAATAGCAGGTCCCTCTAAAGTAACGTCTGTATAAGCTTCGCCGACATTTCTAAAGCTTACAATCAGCAGTTCATTGCTTTTCGTTCTTAGCGTCACGGGAGAGTCCGACCCATAACAGAAATGTGAGGCAATAGCAACAGCCACTGCACCGGTTCCACACGCGAGAGTTTCGGCTTCGACTCCCCGCTCGTACGTCCGATATGGAATTTCTGCGCTCATTCCCTTTGTTGCGAAGTTGACATTTGTGCCATTTGGCTTAAAGGACCCATGCTCCCGGATTTCGTGCCCGATTCCACTAACATCGGCTTTTTCCAAATCCTCTTCGAAAATAACAACATGTGGAGACCCAGTATCCACGCACGTGATGTTGAGGTCGGATGACCTGATGCGCAGCTTTTGCGTTGTTATGGGGCCTGGATTCTTCATGACTAGTTTCACCGACCCCTCCTCCACCTCCGCTCGATAAACGAAATTCAGTGCCTCGAATGATAAGGTGGAATGTGCGAGTCCTCTTTGCAAGGCAAACATTGCAGCACACCTACCCCCATTGCCGCACATACCGCCATAGCTTCCATCCGCATTGTAGTATTTCATTGCGAAATCTGCCTTGGTGGATTTTTCGATCACAATCATTCCGTCAGCGCCAATGCCGGTATGTCGCCTGCACAGAACTGCGGCCAGCGACGGCTGATCAGCCTGAAGGGATCTGGAGGTGTTGTCAATCAAGATGAAGTCATTCCCAGCACCAGAGGCTTTTACAAAATGAATTTCTTCATTCATTACGAATTCATCAGTTTGGAAACAGGAACGCCCTCAGGATTGAGGGCGTGTATGTACTGTGGAGATGGCGGGAGTCGAACCCGCGTCCGAAGAGAAGACCATCGAGACTACTACATACTTAGTCTGTCTTTCACAGCTCGCCCCGGCGACTCCGACAGACAGGATCCTGCCGCGGCAACCCCTTCAAATCCGGTTTCCCGGTTTCAGCGACTAGCGAAGAGGGAGAAAGTCGCCTATCCAGCCTGAGTCGGCGCCTCTTTGGAAGCCAGCTGGAGAGCCTCCGCGAGACGGGCTACATAACGTTAATTAAGCAGCCAGTGCGTAGTTGTAGTCTGCACTTATGTTTTTCCGCTTTATTATCGTGCAACTCGGAGAGCACGGTCTGCTATCTGGACCATCCCCATCCCCGTCGAAGCCAAGTCATCCCCTCTGTTGAAAATGTAACGAACCACTTATTGAATAGCAACGATTAATCGACATAGTGCTGACGAAGCCACTTCTTGAGATATTTGAATGCCTCTTCCGGGCTATCGATGATCTTGAAGATATCCAGATCGGTCTTCCCAATGACACCATGTCTGACCATTTCGTCAAAATTGACCACCTTGTTCCAATAGTCCGGGCCATAGAGTACAACAGCCATCTTCTTTTTGATCTTGCCGGTTTGTAGAAGCGTCAGTACTTCCATGAATTCATCAAAGGTGCCAAAGCCACCCGGGAAGACCACCAGTGCCTTTGCAAGGTAGACAAACCAGAACTTTCTCATGAAGAAGTAGTGGAATTCGAAGTTCAGTTCCGGACTAATGAAGGGATTTGCAAACTGTTCAAAAGGAAGGCTGATATTGAGTCCAACTGAACGTCCCTTTGCTTTCTCTGCGCCTCTATTTGCCGCCTCCATAATTCCTGGTCCTCCGCCGGAGCAAACCACAAAACGGCTTCCGCGATCGAGAGTCTTAGACCATTGTGTCAACAGGCGGGATAGCTCGACCGTATCTTCGTAATATCGAGACATTTCAACCTGGACACGGGCGTCACGTAACTCTTGCAACATTTGTTTTGTGGGTCGCTTCTTCCTTGATACTGAGGACTCTACCTTTTTTAGTTCTGCTAAAGCCTCTTTTCTCGGCTTAATTCTCGCTGAACCGAAAAAGACAATCGTGTCCCTGATGGATTGCTTTCGAAACCTAGATTGAGGTTCAATGAATTCAGCCATCATGCGAAAAAGCCGAGCTTCGGGCCCGTTAAGGAATTCAAGATTCTTATACGCCTTGGGCGGTTTCGGCAAGGGTGTTTTCATCTCAGGTCCTGATTGAAGGTTTCACCGCTGACCGCGGTGGTGGCACTGGAACAAGCGAAACAACTCCAACAATTTGATGCCCAGAGTCATCAATTGCATACAGAGTTTCTCCGTCGACGATGGATTTCCTTTTGACCACAGCGAGTGCGGCATAGGACTCATCCGCAAAGAGCGGCGAAACGCTTGTTACCGTACCGATTTCAAGTCCATTGTGGAAAATCGGTGTCGGAAGTAAATCATCTGCGATCATTTCCTTGAATGCAATACTCACAAGTTGCTTTTGCACCTTGTCGTACGTGTCGAGACGCGCGATGACCTCTTGTCCAACGTAACAGCCTTTGGTAAAACTGATCGCACCAGCGAGTCCGACCTCAAATGGGTTGTACTCCGCTGTTATTTCCTTTCCGAACGCGGGAATCCCTTCCACAATCCGCCAGTGCTCGTACATTGATTGGCTTTCATTTCTTAATCTTGGTGAGCGATCCAGCAACCAGTTTTTCAATTGGCCGACATAAGACTCGTTGACCAGGAAATTCAGTTGTGACTCTCCAAAGAGAAACGGACGATATACCAGCGCCACGACATGTTGTTCGTTTAGTTGGATAGCAGCGCCTCTCTCCAAATCCAACTCCTCAGCAACTTTCTGCGAGTGATGCCCAACCAAAGACAAATGACTGTTTGATTCAGAGATGTCAGTAATCTCAACATCCTCCATGATGATAAACTTCTTTATCCAATTCAGCACCACGGGATCTCTTGACGACGTGGCAATTCTCACATCCCCTTCATCCATCTGAATGACATCCACAATATCTATCAATCTTCCTTTTTCAGTTGTGAAAATCGTTTGGACAACATCTCCCTCCCCCATCCCGCGTAGGTCATTGGTGGAGATCCTGTGCAATAAATCGAGTCCATCCTTTCCCTTCACAACGAGAAGCCCTTTTGAGGGCTGATCGATCAGCGCAGCGTCTCTGCTAAAAGATGAGGTGTCGACTTTCGGTTCAGACATTTCAATCCCCCCTTCTCAAGAGACCGCTGCTTCCATAAACCTGAGCGTTCCTTTCCCCGCGTCAAGAGTCGCCTCAAGACCGATGGGCAGCGTTAATTTCCCTGGCACATGGCCGAAAGGTAGATTGCTCAGAAATGGCTTCCGAATCGATTTTGCTGATTCAGCCAACAACGCGGCGACTGAGGCAGAAGGTTTTGAGTCTTTTGGGATGCAATCTGCGAATTGTCCGGCCAGTATCCCTGAAGCTTCTTTCAGAATGCCCGACTCGCGTAGTTGAACCAGCATCCGATCGACTCGATACGGCTCCTCTCCTACTTCCTCCAGAAAGAGAAGGCTCTTCCGGAAGTTCGGACAATGAGGTGTTCCAATGAGATTTACAAGGAGAGAGAGATTTCCACCGAGGAGGGTGCCTGTTGACCTCCCCGCTTTCAGCGTCGTGGGTTTGTACCCTGAAAGCTCGACATTACCTATAGGCTTCGTAGAGGAAATGACCCGCCAAAACATTTCTTCAGTGTACGAGTCGACTTTCTCCGCCATATCGCTTGCGAGCATCGGACCATGAAACGTCATAAGCCGAACATGCTTCCATAATGCACATTGAAGAGCAGTGAGATCACTAAAACCTACAAGGATCTTTGGGTTCCTTTTGACAATGGAATAGTCAAGAAGGGAGAGCAGTCTTGGCGTTCCATATCCTCCGCGGACGCTGATAATCGCGCGGATTTCTTTGTGAAGAAACATCTGGTGGAGGTCGTCGACGCGATCATTATCAGAACCTGCGAGGTAGCCCTTTTGCTTGCCCACATGGTTCCCGACGATCGTGTGATAGCCCAAACTTTCGAGGTAGCGGATTCCTTTTTCAATTTTTGTGCTATCATCGACTGGACTGGCGGGAGAAACGATCCCTATGAGGTCGCCGGTTCTTAGAGCGGGAGGCTTGATAGGTTTCATGCGGGAAACTATTGGACTAATTCTTAAGAGTCAAGCGTGGTACCTCTAAAAGCGAAATCCCCGACAGGATTGCTGTCAAGGGATTTAGTGCACCCACCAGGACTCGAACCTGGAACCCACTGATTAAGAGTCAGTTGCTCTACCAATTGAGCCATGGGTGCCGCACAACTGGAAATCCTACTGCTGTGGGGCCGGTGGTGGAGTTTCGCTCGGAATCGATTGCGGAGGAAGACCCTGTTGCTGCTGTTGCGTCGGTGTCCCTCCTTGTTCGATAGCGCTACGTTCAACTGTTGTCTTTGGCAGGAAAAAAACATTCATCAGAAAACTCAAGACAATGAATGTCCCTGCAAGGATCTGCGTTGCCCGAATGAGGAAATCCGCGGTTCTTCTCACGCCAAAGACCATCCCGACATTACCACCGCCAAATGTGCCCGCAAGTCCTCCACCTTTACTAGACTGCATGAGAATTACAGCTATGAGGAGAAGGCAAACGAGTACTTGAACGACCATTAAGAATGCAAACATAAAATGTCCGGCTATGAGAAAAATCAACTTGCGAGGTTTAAAAATAAGGAATTTGACTCCAGGAATCAAGATGATTTCAACTGTCGTAACCCCAATCTTGAAGCTTCTTCCGGGTGATTGATCCTCCCTTTTGTCCTCGACCGGCTGTTAGGCTTTCAATGTACTTTCCAACGAGGTCGAATTCCAGGTTCACCATTAGGCCGACCTGAATGTCACCAAGGTTGGTTTTCTCAAGAGTGTGAGGAATCAGCGACACGATGAATTGATTATCCTTGAGCGTTGCGATGGTCAGGCTGACTCCATCCACAGTAATGGATCCGACTGGGATACAATACCGAACAAATTCCGGAGGAAAAGAAATGGTGACTAGAAGAGAGCTCTCCATGCTTTCCAGGGATTCTACAGTTCCGGTGGTGTCGACATGTCCCGATACCAAGTGCCCTCCGAGGCGGTCTGAAAGGCGGACAGGAAGCTCGAGATTCACATGCTGGCCATTTACATACGATCCCATTGCGGTTTTCTTCAGTGTCTCCTCCACTGCCTGCACATCAAACGAGGAACTGTCGCAATGAACAATGGTTTGACAGATACCATTAATTGCGACACTATCGTTTACGCCAACCTGCGATGAAGTGTCGGGGGCGGTTATTCTGAAGCGAATCCCTCCCCGCTCTTTCGACGCAGTTTGAATTGTTCCTACTTCCTCAATTATTCCTGTGAACATAGACTCCTTTGATTACCGGGTGAGTTGGATGAGAACGTCGTTTCCGAGTCTTCGTGTAGTTATTGCCGAATGCGAGAGCCTATCCTGAATGGGAAGGTCAAGCACACATGGGCTCAACCCTCTTCCATACAACTTTGATGAGATGAAAACATTTAACTCATCATAAAGGTCCTCCATGACAAACTGTGAGAATATCTCTTGACCTCCTTCAACAAGGAGTGAACCGATCCCGTGTTGGAAGAGTGCGCTTAGCATGCGGTCGAGACTGATTCGGTCTCCCCGCATTTGAAGCACGAACGCTCCACTTCGCGTCAAACGAGCAACTCGTGATTCATTCTCGCGCGCCGCGTTTTCTGTACACACAATAATGCTCGCCTGTCGAGAGGCGGTCGAAAGAAAACGTGAACGAGCGGATACGTTGAGGCCTCCGTCAAGAACAACAACACTTGGGTCGCGACCCGAAACATGCCGAACCGTCAACAACGGGTTGTCACTGCGAATTGTTCCGGCCCCGATGCAGACTGCATCGTACGCACGCCTCCACTTATGAACCTCCTTCTGGGAGGCAGCGCCGGTAATCCATGACAATCTGCGTCTTTCTTTTGCGACCTTCCCGTCAAGCGTCTGTGCAATCTTGACATTGACATAGGGCTTGTGAGAAGATATGTTTTTTATGAACATTTTGTTCGCCTCTCGGCATTCATTCTTGCATATTCCGGTGACAACCGCTATTCCGGCCGTTTTTAGTTCGCGCACTCCATTTCCCGATACAATCGGATTCGGATCAATCATTCCAACAATAACACGTGAGACTCCACGTCGAATAATCATCTCCGTGCATGGCGGTGTTTTGCCAAAATGTGAGCACGGTTCCAGATTGACGTACAAGGTTGTTCCATGACAGTCCCCATCATATCTGCTAAGGCACTCCACCTCTGCATGATTGCCGCCAAATTTCTTGTGGTATCCGCGAGCCAGCACCCTTCCATTCTTTACAAGAAGAGCGCCCACGACAGGATTCGGGCTAACGTATCCTCTCCCTCTTTCGGCAAGGCGGAGACAGAGACGCATGAATCGAATGTCGTCCAATTGATCAGCGGGGCTCATGCACGTTTCAATGCGAATGAAAAAGTGCTTCCATCATTTACAGTGCTCTGGATTCGTAGCTGGCTCTCATGCGCTTCTACGATATGCTTTACTATCGCCAAACCCAGGCCAGTTCCACCCACGCCTCGCGAACGATCACGATCTACACGGTAAAACCTTTCAGAAATTCTCGGTATATGTTCTTCCGGGATGCCAATTCCCGTGTCCTGCACTGAGATGATACAAAGGTCGTTCGCTGCTCTTGCACGAACCTTAACCGTTCCACCAGAGGTGGTATATTTAATTGCATTGTCCACGAGGTTCGTCATTACCTGCTTCAGCCGGTCCCGGTCGCCGTAGACCCGCACGTCTTCGCCAATATCTGTGGAGAGCCGGACACCTCTTTTCTCTGCAAGTGATTTCATTTCTGCGACACAACTTTCGAGAAGCTCGCGAACACTGAAATAGCGAAAACTCATGATCATTTCTCTAGATTCGATGCTCGAGATTTGAATGAGGTCGTGCAGTAGTGCATTCAGACGGTGTGCATGGTGAAGGGCCTTTTCGAGAAAAGGCCTGTTAACCGCGGGGTCATCAACCGCACCATCGATGAGTGTTTCGAGAAACCCCTGAAGTGAGAATAGCGGTGTCCTGAGCTCGTGAGAAACATTTCCCAGGAACTCACTTCGAACCTGTTCCAGCCGCTGGAGGCGCCTAATGTCGTTCGAGAGAGTTTGAGCCATTTCGTTGATGGCACCGGACAGTTCCCCAAGCTCATCCTGTGCGAGAATTGGAATTCGTTGTTCAAGATCACCATCGCGAATGGCCTTTGCGGTTTGGACGATTGAAACAATAGGCCGTGTCGCAGTCTTTGATAACCGGATGGATACGAAGCCGATCAAGACGATTGCGAGGAACATGACAAAACCAATTGTGAGGAAGATGTCCTTTTGCATCCCCTCTACCTCCTCCAGTGAACGAGCCACGCGGACATATACAGAATCGGAACGGCCGGTACTTGCCCCTGGTATCCTCCGTGCCATATAAAAAAATGCATTCCCCACCGACTGGCTTTGTCGTCTGTCAATGCCAAATGTTTGTTTAGACGCTTGCTGGATTTCCGCACGATGTAGGTGGTTTTGAAGATAAGACAGAGAATCATCCGGTACTTGAGAATCGTAGAATACAATGCCGGACCGATCAATAATAGTAATACGTGAATGAAGTGCTTCGGCAATGGTAGAAAGTTGAACGCGGCGTTCCTTTTGGAGCCAGAGCTGTTCCTCTGAAAGAAATCGGATAACAAGAGTCAGTCTCTCGCCTAAATCGGCTTCGACATGACGTTCGAGGTAGGTTTGAATTTGGAACGCCGTGACGACTCCCACGAGTACAACACCAACGACTGTGAGAAGAAGATAGGTGGAGAGTATTTTCGTCCTGAGTTTCACGGTGGGAAGATCTCTTTACTCTCGAAGACGATATCCTACACCCTTGATCGTATCGATAAGCAGACCGTACTTCCCAAGCTTCTCCCGAAGCTTGCTAATATGGACATCCACGGTGCGATCTAATACGATCACATCGCTCCCCCAGATTTGGCTAAGGAGAACCTCCCGGGACAGGACCTTTCCAACTCGTGTTGCCATGTAGGCAAGGAGTTCGAATTCCTTGCGGGGAAGAGAGAGTTCCTGATCCTCATAGTGGATGGAGTATCGGCCTCGATCGACGACCATACTACCAACCCGCAGAACCTCTTGATCATTTCCAATATGCTCCAATCGTCGAAGAGAAGTCTTCACGCGTGCAACAAGGCGACGAGGACTAATCGGCTTGGTGACATAATCGTCCGCACCAAGATCGAGCCCCTTAATCTCATCCCGCTCTCCGGATCGTGCGGTTAGGAAAATGATTGGAATGTCTCTGGTTGCATTGTCCGCTTTCAGTCGTCGGCAGGTTTCGAATCCGTCCATCACCGGCATCATTACATCAAGGATAATGAGGTCGGGTATATCTTGATTCACCCTGGCCAAACACTCGTTGCCGTTTTTTGCCGAAGTGACAACAAAACCCTCACGCAACAGATTATAGCAGATTAACTCGATGATGTCAGGTTCGTCATCGACTACGAGGACGTGAACCTTTCCAGCCCTGATGTCGGAGGACTTAAGCGATGACAACTTCTTTTCCAAGGCGGGCGGCTTTGTACACAGCCTCGACAATCCGCATTCGGTGGGTCGCTTCATCTGCAGTGGAGATAAGCGGATGGAATCCCTGGACCGCAGCCAGAAAATGTTTCAGCTCGTTTTCGTATGACCTCTTGAACATTGCCTGCGGCGAGTCCATTTTTGCAGGCGCGAGATTTACAACATTCCCGTATTGCTCGCGGTGGATGCGGAGGGGATTCAGACTTGCTGTCCCTTCGGGCCCGTAGAAGTGGCCGTAATAGATTTCATCCTGCAAGCAAAGAGACCAACTTGATTCTATCCGTATTGCAGCGCCATTCGACAGAGTTAAGGTCACCAGGGAAGTGTCTTCAACCTGCTTTGACTTCTGGTTGAAATGATTCGCCTTCACACGGGCCACTTCAGGATATCCCATCATCCAGAGGGCCATGTCGAGTAACACATTTCCAGTATCCATGAATACTCCCCCCCCGGCTTTCTCCTTCTTCATTGCCCATTTGCTGTCGGACTGTCGCTTGGTGAGCCAGCCAATGGACGCGTAGAAAATGTTTCCAAGCTCTTTTCCTTCGATGAAGCTCTTGAGGAGCATTGTGTCCGGGCGAAAACGAAGATTCATGCCGACCATGAGATTTCGCTTGGCGTCACGCGCGGCATCAGCCATTTGAACGGCTTCTCTGTGTGATCGTGCAATTGGCTTTTCCACAAGGATATCCTTGCCTGCCGCAAGGCATGCAAGAACAAGATCAAGGTGCGTATCCGTGGGCGTACAAATCAGAACAGCGGAAATATCCTCTGTCTGGAGCATCGCGTGAACATCAGAATAGATGTGTTTGATACCGTATTTCTCCCCCACCAACTGAGCGCGACTTCTGTTTACATCACACAAGGACACGATCTTAACGTCAGGAAGCTTAACGAGGATTGGGAAATGAATGACCTGAGCAACCCAGCCGACTCCTATTATTCCAAGTTTTACAGGCTCCATATCTCCTGGGAATGCTTGAGTCTATTTAACAAGAGCATCGATTCTGTTCTTCGTTCTTGAGTGAAGTTCTTGGAGAAAGGATTTCGCGACACCGGCAATGCCGACCGGGTCAAGTAGAAGATCCCGGTAGAGTTCAGCCGGCGTTCCATGATCGACAAAGCGATCGGGAATCCCGTGGATTCTGAGATGGATCCCAGGATGGTTTGCCTGAGAAATATATTCGGCAACTGCGCTGCCGAAGCCGCCATGGACAACGTTGTCTTCGATGGTAAGAATGGCGCCAAGCCGACTCATGACGTCGTCGAGCAATTTCGTGTCCAGAGGCTTGATGAACCTCATGTTGACCACCTCTGCAGAGATTCCGGCTTATTGCAGCTCCTCCGCCGCGGCAAGTGCATGGTGCACCATTCCTCCAACAGAAAGAAGCGCAATGTCCGTCCCTGCCCGAAGCACCTCTGCTTTTCCCAGCGGGAGAAGGTCAAAGCCCTCCTTCAAGGAAACACCGACGCCATTCCCGCGTGGATAGCGCAAAGCGATTGGCCCATTCTCATAGCGCACCGCTGTATACAACATATCGCGCAATTCGCTCTCATCCTTTGGGGACATGATGACCATTTCCGGGATCAGTCGTAAATATGAAAGATCGAAGACACCGTGGTGCGTAGGGCCATCGGCGCCAACAAGCCCACCCCGATCGAGGGCAAATATCACATGGAGATGTTGCAGCGCAACGTCGTGGATAATCTGATCGAACGCTCTCTGCAGGAATGTGGAATAGATGGCTGCAACAGGAATGCACCCCTGCGTTGCGAGGCCGGCTGCAAACGTTACTGCATGTTGTTCCGCAATCCCGACATCATAGAATCTCTCGGGAAGTTTGCTCTGTAGCTGATCCAGTCCCGTCCCGTCCGGCATGGCGGCGGTAATCCCCACAAGCCGTGAATTCTCATGAGCAAGCTGAACCATGGCCTCACCGAAGACCTTGGTGTACGATGGCGCCCCACCTGATTTCTTGGGCGCAACGCCGGTCACCTTGTCAAAAGGTGAAACACCGTGGAGTCGTTGTGCATCGGCTTCAGCAGGTTTGTACCCCTTCCCTTTTTGGGTGATCGTATGGATGAGAATGGGACCGCTGTAGTTCTTTACTTCCTGCAATATTCTCACCAGCTGAGAAAGATTGTGCCCATTGATGGGCCCAAAATACCGGAATCCAAGCGCTTCGAAAAGCATTCCAGGTGTGACGATTACCTTAATTCCTTCTTCGACGCGGGCTGCCACCCGTCGGATGCGATCTCCCCAGACATCCAGTTTCCCGGTTAGTTCATAAATATTTGATTTGAACCGATTGTACCGCGGGTCTGCGATGAGCTCGGTGAAGTAATTCGAAATCGCCCACACATTCGGCGCGATGGACATGTTGTTGTCATTGAGGATGACGATCATGTCCTTCTTGAGAAGTCCGGCGTTGTTCATTCCTTCGTAGGCCATTCCTCCAGTCATCGCGCCATCACCAACGATTGCGACTACCTTATACGATTCCTTGACATGATCTCTGGCAGCCACCATCCCCGTTGCCGCGGAGATCGCAGTTGTTACATGCCCCGCTCCGAAAGTGTCATATTCACGTTCGGATCGTTTCAAGAATC
>QKGJ01000276.1 GCA_003251275.1 Ignavibacteria bacterium | reverse complement strand
GGGATGCAATCGCCGACAGGTTGTGGAGCCTACTATCTTCAGAATAATACGGTTCGTGCTTCGGAAAAAGTTGTTTCTCAAAAAGATTCGGAATATCTTGTAGCCCTCACAATCAATTCACCCCCCCCAGCGATCTTATGGCAAAACAGACAAAGCAATCACGACGAAAAACGGAACAGCAATCGTTCTTCTCTTCTCTTTCTCCCGGCAAACAGGATCTCCTGAGTATCGGACTTCTTTTTGCAATTACCATTTTCTTGTTTCGCGGAATTGTTCTTGAGGATGCCGCTTTTTCAGCCGGGGGGGATACTGCCGCCGCGTTGAGTTATCAGCATGCGGGTGATACAATTAAGGAAACCGAGGGGGTTGACCCATTGTGGGGGCCCTATTTTTTCAGCGGGATGCCTACGTTTGGCAATGTCGCATACCTTCCGCATAATATCAGCTACCTGCAGGTTGTCATCGTTGCGGTGTTGAATATTTTGTTTCTTAATAGCACGTGGGGGTGGCTGGTCGTTTTCTATTTTCTCGGCGGCGTGTTCATGTTCTTCCTCATGCGCATCTGGAGCACTTCCCGCATTGCCAGCCTGTTTGCTGCGATTACGTTCATGATGAGCCCATATGCCATAGGGCTTGCGGCGGAAGGCCATGGGTCGAAACTCATGGCGTTGATGTATCTCCCGGCAGTGTTTCTTCTCACGCACATGATGTTTGAGAAACGGAACCTGCTCAGCTTCGGTTTGCTTTCGGCGGCAATCGGGACCCTGCTTCTCACCAACCACATGCAAATTGTCTATTACGTACTCATGGTGGTCGGTTTTTACCTGATCTATAGCATCTTTGCTGACATCAAAGCGGAGAAGACTCTTATTCCCAAGAAGATTGTACTCTTCGTAGGTGCGACACTTATCGGCCTCGCGATTTCTTCCTACATATACCTCTCAGTGTATGAATATGCTCAGTATTCCATACGTGGTGGTGGAACGACCGGCGCCCCAGGTGGATTGAGCTGGGATTATGCGACAAGCTGGTCATGGCATCCGCAAGAACTTCTGACGCTTCTCATTCCGGGATTCTTCGGATTTCAAAATCCGTACTACTGGGGCACGATGCCGTTCACGAATTCGACTGTGTACATCGGGTTGTTCCCGTTACTCCTTTCTACCATCGCTCTTGTCTACAGAAGGACGAGAGTGACTCTTTTCTTCGGAATACTGACGCTCCTGGTCTTTCTTGTTTCGTTCGGGAAGCATTTTGCCGTCTTCTATGAATTACTCTTCCGGTTCCTCCCGTTCTTCAATAAGTTCAGAGCACCGGCGATGATTCTCCATCTGATCCCATTTACGCTCGGTGTGCTTGGAGCATTTGGCCTGGAATACCTATTTGAGATGGGTGAAAAAGCAAAGGAAGCAGGTGCGGCAAAGCTGAAGAAAATACTTTTCTATTCGCTGTTGGCGCTCGGGGCTCTGCTTGTCGTCGGTTTTCTGATGAAGACCTCGCTCCAGCAAACGCTGAATGGCTTCATGTTCTCGAAGCCGGGAGAATTTGAATACATTGCGGCCCAGCAGGGTGCGGATGCCGCAAGGACGATCGGTCGGCTCCAGCAAGTCAGGTTTGAGTTGCTCGCGGGCGATTTTGTGAAGTTCATCTTTATCGCTGGCATTTCAATCGGTCTGGTGCTTGCATTCTTGAAGGGAAAAATTAGAGCGACGATCTTCGCCGGGGCTGTTCTGGCTCTTCTCTGCATTGATCTCTACGTTGTTATCAAGGATGGACATTTTATCAATCCGCAACCCAAAGCTGATCTTGCAAAGTCATTCCAGCCAGGTGCAACTGTTCAGTATCTGAAAGCACAGCCGGGAATATTCCGGGTGTATCCTGTTGGACAAGGGCAATATGATGACAACACCTTTGCCTATCACGGAATCCAGTCGATTGGCGGATACAGTCCGGCGAAGTTGAAGATTTATCAGGAAATGGTGGACTCTGCAGGTCTCTACCCTCCGCGACTTCCTTTCAACATGAACATTCTCAACATGTTGAGCGCCAAATATTTTCTCGTGCCGGGAAGACTTCCCGATCCTGAACACCTGCAAGTTGTGAATGTTGACCAAGCAAGAGGTTTGATTACGTATGAGAATCCTGATTACCTTCCGCGGGCCTGGTTTGTGAAGAGCTATGAAGTTGCAAACACAAACGAGAACAAATTCTCCGTTCTTCTTTCGCCGTCGTTTGATCCTCGGAATCATGCAGTGTTGGAAAAGGAACCGCTGACAAAGCCGGTCGCATCCGATTCAACGCATGTTGAGGTAGCAAAGTACGAATCACGGAGAATTCAACTCAAGACATTTTCCAACCAGCGCTCGTTGCTCGTGCTGAGCGAGATTTACTATCCGGCGGGGTGGAACGCGACGGTAGATGGCGCTGATACAGAGATCTACAGGACGAATTCTATTCTGCGCTCTGTCGTTGTACCGGCAGGAGACCATGAGGTTATCTTCTCCTTCGATCCGCCCATGTATCATCTGGGATACAATCTGTCCAATGGGTCGTGGGCACTCACTGGGTTGCTTATACTCGTTGGTGCGTGGAGAAATCCCTCGATCAGGAACAGATTTGGAAAGAAAGCTGCCGAACGGGAGCACCAGGAAAGTTGACAAAGTGCTCCCCCTTGGCTATATTGACACACGTTTTTCAACCGACCAAAAGTCGACCAATTTCCTAGAAATTGGTACATGCCATACGAAATCCATCAAGGAGAATAAACACCATGGCGGAAATGTCATTAGACGCACTGGGAATGGTCGAAACCAAAGGACTCGTCGGATCCATTGAAGCAGCTGACGCAATGGTGAAGGCGGCGAGGGTTCAGCTGATTGGAAAAGAAGTAATCGGCGGCGGTTATGTGACCGTTATGGTGCGAGGTGATGTTGGTGCGGTGAAAGCCGCAACAGACGCTGGCGCCGCAGCGGCACAGCGCGTTGGAGAATTGGTGTCGGTCCACGTGATCCCGAGACCCCATACCGACGTTGAAATGATACTCCCGAAACGTCCTTCCGGCAAGTAAGCCGAACAAACTGGATTTTCACAATGCTAGAGTACGCGCTGGGAATGGTGGAGACCCGCGGTCTGGTAGGCTCCATTGAAGCCGCCGATGTCATGGTGAAGACTGCGAACGTCCACGTTCTCGGGACAGAATACATCAAAAACGGTTTCGTGACGATTGAAGTGGTCGGCGAGGTTGCAGCAGTGCAGGCGGCGGTTGATGCGGCCCGTGCATCTGCATCCCGGGTTGGTGAAGTTATCTCGACCCACGTAATTCCGAGGCCTGCCGAAGAGATTGAGCCTATCCTCAAGAAGCAAATCAAACAAGAACCCAGCTCTCCAGCCGAGGAAGAAGAACGTGCAGAGGAGGAGGAAACCTTCGAACCGGATCTGTTCGTAGCGAGTAAAGATGATGCGGAGTATCGGACGCAACTCGAAGAGATGACGGTGCATCAATTGCGTTCACTCGCCAGAACGGTACCTGGCCTCAGTATTGCCGGCCGAGAGATCTCCATGGCGAACAAAGAGATGCTCATCTCCGAACTCATGCGGAGTCGAACGGGGAAGTAATGGAAGGTCTTCCTATTGAACTCCATCGGAGCGATCAACCGGTGGAGTTTTTTTGTATGCACAACATGAATCGATGAAAACCAAACGCCTTCATATCATCGTCATTACGGTTGTTTTTGCGATTATTCTCTGGCTGTCGGTGAAGCTGGGATCCACGTATCAGGTGAATGTCAGTTCCTCGGTGGTCATCGAAAACGTTCCGCCCGGCATGGCCATCGCAACACCTGTCCCGCGAACACTGCAACTTCGTTTTCGTGGCGAAGGGTGGCAACTCGTTCCTTTGCTTTTCGGAACAGAGCCGGATTACAGGATCGATGCCCGTGATCTGGGAACGGGCAGCAAGACGATTACCATGGACAATATCAGTTCAACGTTTTCATCCGGCGGGGAGGTACTGCTGGTTGGAATGATTCCCGACACCGTATTCGTAGAACTGGAGCATTTCGCTGCGAAGAACATTCCAGTGAAGAGTGATCTGAGCGTGGTTTTCCGGGATGGGTATGGGCAGGTGGGTCGGACCATTATCGAGCCCGAAAGCGTTACGGTGGGTGGTGCAGCCTCTTTCATTGCCTCAATTGATCAATGGCATACAGTGCGCAAGACGCTGGAGAACATTCAGGCGCCGGTAAACCAGGTCGTTGCTCTAGCAGACACTGGCGTCTTTCGGGTTGCGTTGAACCCTCAGTCAGTTCGTGTCCGGATTGACGTACAATCCCTTGCTGAGAAAACAATCAGCGGCCTGCCGGTTGAGGTGTATGACGTGCCCCGCGGACTTGAAGTAATTGTAATTCCGCCGAAAATCGATTTGATCGTGCGGAGCGGGATCCAACGATTAAGTAACCTCTCCTCAGGGAGCTTCAGAGTGTCGGCAATGTACTCGGAGATCCTCGCCGATAGCAGCGGGACATTCATGCCCGACCTTGATGGTCCATATGATGTTCAGATTATCGGCAAACGTCCTGACCGGTTGCAGTATATCGTTCGAAAAAGACTTTAGCCTGAAATATGCACCATGCGTTTGACTGTCAATATCGATCATGTCGCAACGTTGCGTGAAGCGCGTGGCGGAATGGAGCCGGATCCCGTTGCGGCTGCCATGCAGTGCGAACTTGCCGGGGCTGAAGGGATCGTGTGCCATTTGCGGGAAGACCGCAGACATATCAACGACCGTGACCTTCGTTTGCTCCGCGAGTGCGTTCAAACCAAACTCGATCTTGAAATGGCACCGACCGACGAAATTGTAAGGATCGCGATTGAGACCCTGCCGGAGTTGGCGACTCTTGTTCCCGAGCGGCGGGAGGAGTTGACTACTGAAGGGGGGCTCGACGTGCGTGGACATAAGCGTACTCTCCGTGATGTTGTCACAGAATTACAGAAGCACGACATCGAAGTGAGCATGTTCGTCGATCCGGTCCGGGAGCAGATCGAAGCATGCAAAGAGGTTGGCGCCGATAAGATCGAAATTCATACTGGTGAATACGCGAATGCCCGCAACGAGCGGGAACAGTTTGGCTTTCTAGAAGAAATCATCGCAGCCGCGCGACTGGGCAAGGAACTAGGGATGGGCGTGAATGCCGGTCACGGCTTGAACTATCGTAACATTATTCCATTCCGTGACATTGAAGAGGTTGACGAGGTAAGTATTGGCCACGCATTGATTTCACGTGCGGTTTTCGTCGGTCTTGATCGTGCAGTGAAGGAAATGCTCGACCTCCTTCGCTAGAATCTCTCAGTTCTCAGACATGGAAAAGCCCTCATGGGAGGGCTTTTCCTTTTGCGTCCAACCTTTGACCTACAGAGAAGGAAGGGTACTCTCTCGTCCTTTGTTCTCCTTTTTGAGATAATCCATCAAAGGCCGATAGTACGCGAGCATCGCCTTCGCATTCAGATCTTCTCCCGTTCTTTCTTTCAGGACTTTGCGCCAATCCATGCTTGCTCCTGGCCTCATTATGCTCTTCAGAAAATCACCAACAGCGGTGTTTCCAGAATAGTTGCAATTACGCGGATCCTGATGGAGGATCTGCGTGGCAATGTAGTTGTGCAAATGAAATTTCAACACACAAGAAAGGGCATAGTCATAGTACTGGGCAGCGTCGTCAATTATGTGCGTCTTGGTCGCCGGGTCGCAGAACTCCTCGCCCCGCGCTCCGGGAGGGATGATTCCCTGGTACTTCCGAACATATTCCCACCAACGTGCATTAAATTCGCCTTTCGGCAAATCATTCTCGTAAAGGTCATGCTCAAAATGTGACATCGTGCCGGCGGCGAAAGGAATAAACACGACTGAGCTGCGCGAGAGCGCATCATTCAGAAGCCACTGCACCTGATCGACTTTTCTGGTGTTATCGAGCAGTCCGACATGTTCAAGATACTTCCGCTGCATGGATGCAATACTCATCAGATCGCCTATTCCCTCGTGGTAGCTCCGGTTCGCTCCTTCACGCAGCACCAGGGGAACATCCGGATTGGAATACTCGATAAAATA
>QKGJ01000022.1 GCA_003251275.1 Ignavibacteria bacterium | reverse complement strand
TCTTCGCTCTTGCGCTTCTTTTTGTGGCGGGACTGAGTCTTCTTTACTGGCTCGTGGGACGATCGGCAATGAATGCGCGCGCTCCCTACATGAAGGTCACCGAAATCGTCAGCCTTTCACTCATGGTTTTTACTGTTGAGGTCGTGGTAACGGTGTTCCTGATTGTTTCGTTTCACTCCCTGCACGCGACCCCCAGCGCCGCCCTGCTTCTGCATAAATTTGATTTCAACAACAAGTACCACATTGCCCTCGCCCGCTTGAATCCTTTCACTATCTGGTACCTTGCGGTGCTCAGTCTCGGACTTTCAAAACTTTTTGATCGCGACTATCCGAAAGTACTCGTGCTCGTCGTGGCTCTCTGGCTGCTCTGGTCGCTCATGACGCTGTTTGGTGAGAGTGGTTTTGCAACGTGATTTTCATACGCTTGGGGGGAAAAGTCTCGCGGAGTATTCGTGTAATCTGACAATCCTTCGATGTGAATTGGAACCCTTCCGCGCCCCTGGAGGAAGTAGTGAAACTGCGACTCTTCTCAAGATTTGGTGAACTCTATCGTTATTGCTTTTACCGCTGCTACAAGATTATGGAGCGATGGGCAAAAGGACTTGATGATAGACCATGGTTTCAGACCATTGTTGCTTTTGGCGGATGGATTATGCTCGACGTAGTATCAGTATTGACTCTCTTCGGGCTAATTTTTGGAAAAGGGATTCACCTTGCAATAGAATTTCCGGGGACGATTTCCATGGTCGGCATTTGTATAGTAAATTACGCCCTCCTCGTCCGTCGCGGTCGTCTAGAATCACTCTTGAATTACTTCTCGTCAAGACAGATTCCAAAGTCGCACGTTATGATTTTCAATATGTTCTTGTTTGGCACGCCGCTGTTGTTGGGTCTTGTTGCATTCATATTAGCGTTAAGCAGAGAAGACCTGCCGCCGGGGTTTTAGTTAGACGTGAGTTCTGCATTTTCAACGCCGTCTCACACCACGGGATAGATAGTGAAACGGTTCTTGCGGTGATTCTCTTTCACACTTCTTTCGTCATGCACTGGTCTTTGGTAGTCCAGAGTTGTATTGCCTTTCCATATGCGGTACATTTACATTGAATGTCTAGCTAGTTGTTGACTATCAAGAACGACAATTCTAGTGACAAAGACTCATCCTGAAAAGAACTCGCTTCCCCTTTTCCCCGACCTGGAAAAGCCTGATTCCTCCACGTCGCCGTTCATTCAGAAAAACAAAGAGAGGATTGACCGCTGGTCACGCCGCGGTATTCTCTTCGGCACATCGTCATGGAAATATCCGGGATGGAAGGGTCAGGTATATAATCGGGACTATCCGACGAAGAAGAGCTTTCAACAGGAATGCCTCTCGGAATATGCCGAACTCTTTCCCACGGTCTGTGCGGATTTCGCGCTGTATGATTTTCCCAAAGAGGGGGCGATGGAAAAGGTCTATGACACAACCGGAGATGGCTTCAAACTGTCACTCAAGGTAACGGACAGGATCACCGTCAAACGATTTCCCAACATTCCGAGATATGGACCGAACGCCGGGAAAGAAAATCCCGATTTCCTCAACGTAGAATTGTTCGAAGACTTCTTTCTGACGCCCATCGAGAAGCTGAAGGGGAAAAGAGGCGCCATCATTTTTGAGTTTTCCACTTTTCATCCAGCCTCCGGAATTGATATAACGAGATTCACGGAATACCTCGCGGAGTTCTTCTCCCGTCTTCCCAAGGGATATCAATATGCGGTGGAAATCCGAAACGAAGAGTTCTTAACGGAAGACTATTTGAAATTTCTCCGCGGCAACAACATCGCACATGTATTGAACAGCTGGACTCGGATGCCGTCCATTGTCTCGCAAATGAAGATAAGCGGAACGATTGCGAATGAGTTCTCGGTGATACGGGCACTACTGAAACCGGGTCGTTCCTATCAGCAGGCCGTCGAGTACTTTCAGCCGTATGACACGATAAAAGAAGAGAATCCTGAATTGCGCAATGGCATCACGGAGGCGATCGGGCGGTGTCTTCATGAGAACAAGTCAGTCTACGTCTATGTGAATAATCGCGCCGAAGGGAACGCCCCCAGGACCATCGAAGCGATCTTGGACAACCTCGATTCCTATCCTCCTCAAAAGCTCTGAGTGCTGCCGTTCCCTGCAAAATAGGCGAATTTCACACTGTTACCTCCTTTCGTTACTATACCATGAGCAACACTAAACAAAACGCTCTGCGCCCGACGCGCCCACCGTTCGGTGGAAAGAACACACAATATTTCAACTAATGTAGGGAGGTCGTCATGACCGGGAATAATGCACTGTACTCAACACAAGTTCGCGCAGGTCGAACAACGTTCTTCGTTGATCTAAAAGAAGCGCGGAACGGCAACAAGTTTCTTGCCATTTCGGAGAACAAGCTTTCTCCGGAAAACGAGTACCAGCGAACAACCGTTCGCATCTTTGGCAACGCAATCCTGGATTTTAGCGAAGCGATCAATTGCGCCGTTGCCGCAGCTTCACAGCCGCAAGAACAAGAACCAATTGTAGAGGAGGCAGTGTCATGACAACGAACAATGCAGTCTATTCGACGATGGTGCGGTCTGGAAAGACGACCTACTTTGTGGATGTCCGCGAGGCCAAGAACGGAAAGAAGTATCTTTCGATCTCCGAAACCAGACTCGATGGTGAAGAGAGAAAACGCACGACGCTCCGGGTCTTCAGTGAGAGCGTTGAACCCTTCAAACAGGCCATAGAGGAAGCTGTTGCTGCTGTGGGGCAGTAGCAGAAGAGAAAGCGACACCTCACACACTTATCGGGCGGCTCTCAGGGAGGGGGCCGCCCGCTGATGTTTGCCCCCTTTTTTGTCCGCGAATAATTGCCGCAACAATAGTTTTTCTGTATATTTCTCGCACCTGTTTCCCCTTCGTCGGGAATATCCAACAGTGTGGAGAAGCATCGCCTTTGCTTGACCGCATCAGAACACTCCTCCAACCTCCTGTCTTCGATCGCGATCTTGATAAGACGCGCCTCGCAAGGCTCTTGAACACTATTCTCCTTTCCAGCCTGGCGGCAACAATCGTTTTTGCCGCACTTGTACCGGTGAGCCCAGAATTCGTTGCGCGACGGCTTCTTATTAGCGGTGCGATCATTGCGCTTGTCATGCTTATGCTCAACATGATGCACCGGGGGGAGGTGCGGGAGGCGGCATACGGTACATCGTACGGACTCTGGACGATCCTTCTGATCGCAGCGGGATGGAGTGGTGGCGTCTCCGCGCCTTCCTTCGGAGCGATCACCATTGTTATTGTCGGAACGGGACTGATCCTTGGTGCACGCAGTGCTTTTGTGCTGGCGTTGCTGAGTGTTGTGGCGGGAGGGATACTGCTTGTCTCAGGAGAAACAGGCATCCTTCCGGAACAAACGCAGGGTATTCCCCAGGTTTCCTACTGGATTGCGCAGTCGCTCTATTTTGTCCTAGCTGCGGTTCTCCTGTCGCTGGCCATTCGCGGAATACTCTCCGGATATGAGCGGGCGAAAAAGGAGATTGAAGAACGGAGGCGTGCAGAAAAGGCCTTGCGAGATTCTGAGGAACGCCTTTCCACTGCCTTCCGTGTGAGTCCGGATGCGCTCACAATCAGCACCATGAGTGAAGGAAGGTTCCTCGATGTGAACGAAGGGTTCGTCCGGGTAACCGGTTACCTTCGTTCCGAGGCGATCGGGAAGACGGAATTCGATCTTAAACTCTGGGCGGCAGCCGCAGAGCGCACGCTTCTTGTATCGACGCTGGAAAAACGCGGGTTTGTGAGGGAGAGAGAATGCCGCTTCCGGATCAAATCCGGTGAGATACGGACCTGTCTTCTCTCCGCGGAGAAGTTCGAACTGGACGGTCAACCGTGCATGGTGTGCGTAACACGTGATATTACGGAGCGCAAACGCGCAGACGAGTTGGTGCAGTTTTCCGAACAGCGCTTTCGTTCTGTATGGGAAAACTCTGCGGAGGGAATGCGTCTAACGAATGCCGATGGAATTATCGTTGAGGTGAATCAGGCGTTCTGCACCATGGTTGGATTGAACCGGGAGGAATTGGTAGGACAACCTTTCACGGTCATCTACAACAATTCTCACGATGAAAACGAGTCGTCGCTTCGCACCTTTAAGAACAAGTTCAAGATGGGCACCATTCCCCAATGGGCAGAGGCATCTGTGACGCTGCATTCCGGGACATCCGTCGAATTTGAATTATCCAACTCTCTCTTGAAGAGCGATGCAGGTTCAGACCTTGTGCTAAGCATCTTCAGGGACGTCACGGACCGAAGACGGGTTGATTATGAAGTAAAGCGACTGGCGCAAGCGGTCACCAGTATCAGTGAATGTGTTGTTATTAGCGATATGGATAGTCACATTCTGTTTGTCAATGACGCATTTCTCCGGACCTACGGATTTACTAAAGAAGAAATCCTCGGCAAGGGAACAGAGATTTTATTCGATAAGCGCAACCCACCCGACCTGTTGACAGAAATGCGAGTGAAAACAGTGGAAGGTGGATGGCGGGGCGAGCTGTGGAATAGAAGGAAGGATGGGAGTGTTCTGCCGGTCGCCGTTTCCACGTCGGTAGTCCGCAACGAGGCGGGTGTCCCCATCGCCGCCATCGGTATTTCAGAAGACGTCACGGAACGGCGGAGAGCTGAAGAAACTCGCCGGGAAAATGAACGGCGCCTTCGTGTGTTCAATCATGAATTGATGATGCTTGCCCGGATGGAATCGCTGAGCACCGGCGATGTTGGAACCGCTGTTCATGAGATAACGGAGTCAGCTGCACGTGCCCTTGAAACCTCCAGAACCGGTGTGTGGCTTCTAACGAAGGATAACGCGGAGCTCTTTTGCATTGATCACTATGATCGCACGACAGGCCTGCACACGCAACGTCCGACGATCAGCGGCGCGAAAGATTATGTCAATAGCCTGATGGTGGATAGGATCATTGCCATCCATGACGCGCAAGCAGATCCGCGAACGCAAGGTCTCGCCTCCCAGCAAGCTTCGAAGGATGTTGCGAAATCTCTCCTGGATGCGCCTGTTCGCGTCGGTGGAAGCACGGTTGGCGTACTCTGCAATGACCAGGTGGGAGAGTACAGAGAATGGACGATTGAGGAGCAAAGCTTTGCTGCGTCCGTCGCTGATATCTTATCCCTGGTGATGGAGGCAAGCGAACGAAAGATGGCCGAGGAGGCGCTTCGGAAAAGCGAAGAGCGGCTGCGACTGGCTTTGGATGCAACAAGAATGGGTACGTGGGATTGGAACATCATTACCAACGATGTTGCGTGGTCCGAGCATGTGGAGGACTTGTTCGGTCTCAAGCCGGGTGGGTTTGCAGGGACGTTCAAGGCATATATCGATCTGATCCACCCGTCGGACCGCAAGCGCGTCCTTGCGGTTTTGACGGATGCCGTCCAGGGAGATGGGATGGACTATCACCTCGAGCACCGGGTTCTTCTTCCTGATCAGAGTCTCCGCTGGCTTGAGTGCTATGGGAAAGTATATCATGACGAGGATGGCAAGCCGGTCCGGATGGCCGGCACTATGTCGGACATAACGAATCGCCGCCATTCGGAAGAGGAACTCATCTTTTCCCGGTTCTCGAACCAGCAGTCAGCGGAGGCTATGTTCCGTGTTGGTCCCGACGCGCGCATACTCGACGTCAACCTCGCCGCGTGCCAGCGGCTGGAGTATTCGCGAACAGACCTGCTCGCGATGAAAGTGACCGACCTTGATCCTGATTGTCCTCCGAAGTGGTGGAGTGAACAGTGGGAGCAATTGCGACGTGAGAAATCAGTCTTTGTCGAAATGAATCAAAGAAAAAAGACGGGAGAGCGGATACCTGTCGAAGTGTCGATGAATTATTTTGCATTTCGCGATCATGAGTATTGTTTCTGGTTTATCCGGGACATCACGGAAAGAATCCGCGCACAGAACGCGCTGGAGCAATCAGAGAAGAAATATCGCTCCCTTGTGGAGAACGCTCTGCAGGGAATTCTCATTTTCCAGGAAGGTCGCGTCGTCTTTTCCAACCCTGTCGCTGCGGAGCTGTTTGATCGCCCCATCCAGGATATGACTTCTCTGCCCGTGGAAGAGGTTCTGGAGGGAGTTCATCCCGATGACCGGGCGGGAGTTTTTGTGAAAGCCCACGATGGCATGGATGAACAACAGGCTCCGGCACGTGATGAGTTGCGGTTAATCGGGAGCGAAGGAGCTCCTCGGTGGGTTGAATCAAAGGCGGCGAAAATGGACTTTGCGGGCAGGCCTGCCCTTCAACTAAGTCTTGTCGATATTACGGAGCGCAAGGCGGCAGAGGAGCAGATTCGCATGCTGAACGAGGAACTGGAACAACGGGTAGTCGAGCGAACCGCCCAGCTTGAAGCTGCAAATAAGGAGCTGGAATCGTTCAGCTATTCGGTATCCCATGACTTGCGTTCGCCACTCAGGGCAATTGAGGGATTCAGTAAAGCCCTCCTCGAGGACTATGCAACAGTGCTCGATGAAACGGGTGAACATTACCTCCAGAATGTTAATCAGGCAACAATGAGGATGTCAGAGTTGATTGAAGATTTACTCACTCTCTCGCGTATCACGCGGGCCGAAATTCGTCGCCAGAAAGTGAATATTACACAACTCGCCCACGAGATTACAGAGAGGATGCAGTTGATGAATACAACGCGCGAGGTGGCGGTGACGGTGGAAGAAGGGATGGTTGCTTCGGCTGACTATCGACTGCTGAACATCGTATTGGATAATCTCCTCGCGAATGCGTGGAAGTATACTTCCAAGACGCAACACGCAGAAATAGAAATTGGCGTGAAACAGGGCGATGGTGAGGAAGTGTTTTTTGTCAGGGATAATGGAGCGGGATTCGATATGACTCGGGCGACAAACCTGTTTGGCCCGTTCCAGCGGATGCACACGTCGTCGGAGTTTGAAGGAACAGGAATTGGGCTTGCAACAGTGAAAAGGATCATTCACCGGCACGGAGGGCGTGTGTGGGCCGAAGCGTCAGTCAATGAAGGAGCGACGTTTTGCTTTACTCTCAAAGAAAAAACCCACCGCCCCGAACGAATTCTCGAGCTGCGAAAAATCTAACTACGAACCTGCAGTAGTTCTTTATCCCATTCTTGGATTAATCCGGCCTCCCTTCTTTCCGGGAGATGATGAGAAAACCCGGGTTGCCCGCATGTTCAACTGAGCAGGCTTTGAAATGAGCCTGGTGGGCAAGTTGTTCGCTCCTTTCTCACGGCTGCATTCACCGACGGGGTTTGAGGGGACAGGAATCGGGCTTGCAACGGCACATCGAATCATTTCTCCGGCATGGCGCGGGCCTATCCGCGCCGAAAGTGCCTCTGGAAAGGGCGCGGTCTTATCGTTTACGCTTCCCTGATCTCGCTTCCGACACTATCTCATCCGCGGTTGCCCTTCCGTTCATCTCTTCGTAGATTGTCTTGCCTACCGCTAATTTTTTTCTCATTGTTATGGAGGAGTATCATGCTTTTTATTCTCTCGGTTATTATTGCCATTGGGGCAATGCTCACGCGTGTGCGGACAGCAGCGCAAGCCAAGACGAACAATCCGACGGCGAAAACCATCGCCGGGGCATCACTTGTTGCGGCCATCTTTTTCTCTCTTGTTGCTCTACTTCAATGCTTTACTGTAATACCGGCGGGAAACGTAGGAGTCGTCGATTTCTTCGGGACGGTATCAGACAAGACTCTGGATCCAGGAATTCGCTTCGTGAATCCACTCGCACGGGTTATCAATTTTTCGTGGCAGACAAACGAACACAAGGAAACAATGAGCGTTCTTTCTCGGGAAGGCTTGAGCATTGGATTGGAAATGAGCGTTCTTTATAACCTGAACCCCGACTCAGCAGCCCGGGTTTACAAAACCATTCAGGGAGGTAATTTTCTTGATGTCATATTGATTCCGCAGTTCCGATCGATCTGCCGAGCGGTCACTGCCAGCATGCCTGCAAGCGCCTTATACTCGACCGAGCGGGAGCGGCTTGGAGTTTCGATTCAGGAGGAACTGGCAAAAGCCGTCTCTCCACGCGGGATCACAATCGAAACTACACCTCTCCAGAATGTCGCCTTGCCGACGCAGTTGACAGAAGCGATCGAGCAAAAGCAGCGCGCTGATCAGGAAAGTCAAAGGATGGAGTTCATTCTGCTAAAAGAAAAGCAGGAAGCGGACCGGAAGCGCATCGAAGCGCAGGGCATTGCGGATTTTCAGAAAATAGTTGCCGCAGGGATCAGTGAGCAACTCTTACGCTGGAAGGGGATCGAGGCCACCGAGAAGCTCGCCAATTCAACGAATACAAAGGTTATCATCGTAGGCGCTGGCAAGGATGGTCTTCCTATTATTATGGATACGAAGTAGAGAGGTAGTGACTTCAGGGTCCGCCTTTGTTGCTAGATGGCGCGGATCCTGCTCTCGTAATCCCAAAAGTCTAACATTGGGATAGCGCTTTCATGATTCACAATTCGAACCGGTTGGAAACCCGCACCTGTTGGGCTTCAATAGCGAGGGACCGTCTGGTCGATGCGCAATGACCATGCGTCGATGCCGCCTGCCAGATTGCGCACACGTTGAAAACCCTGTGAACGAAGAAAAGCAGCGGCGTGTGCGCTCCGGAATCCGTGGTGACAAAGGGTGACGATTTCCTTCGTCTTATCCAATTCCTGGAATCTCTCAGGAAGTTGCTGCAACGGTATCAGGACGCTGTCAATCTTTGCGATCTTGTATTCGTGTGGTTGGCGCACATCGACAACAAGAATGTCGCCATTCTCATGGCGGGACTTTAGTTCCTCAACAGAAATATCGCTTGTCGTTTCATCCTCGGAGACTGTGCTTGGTACCTGCTGGACGGGTCGATTCTGTTGCATGCCACATCCCCGACATTGGGGGTTCTTGGTTAATTCTAATTCACGGAAAGCCATGTCACGCATGTCAATGAGAAGCATGCGCCCGATCAACCCCTTGCCGACCTTCAGACAAACTTTGATGGCTTCGGCCGCCTGAATACTGCCAACCATTCCGGGCAAGACGCCAATCACTCCCCCCACCGCACAATCGGGGACAAGTTCATCTGGTGGCTGTTCCGGGTGGAGGCATCGATAGCATGGGCCTCGCTGCGAATCAAAGACCGAAACCTGTCCCTCAAACCGGAACACCGACCCATAGATATGCGGCTTGCCTAGTGAAGAGCAGGCCTCGCTAATCACGAAGCGTGTTGGAAAATTATCTGAGCCGTCGACAACGACGTCATAATGTTCGAGAATGCTTCGAGCGTTTTCGCCGGTGAGTCTCAGATTATGTGTTTCTACACCGACTTCCGGATTAATGGTCTTCAACGTTGCCCGGGCGGAATCCGTTTTGGCTTTCCCAATGTCGGGTGTGGCGTGAAGAATCTGGCGCTGCAAATTTGAGAGTTGGACAACATCTGCATCGACAATGCCGACTCTGCCAATACCGGCCGCCGCAATGTACATCGCCGCCGGCGACCCAAGTCCTCCAGCGCCGACAACAAGTACACTCGATTGTTTAAGGCGTTCCTGCCCGGCCACGCCGACATCAGGGATGGAGAGATGGCGCTCGTATCGTTGAAGTTCTTTTGCCGAGAGACTCATGAGGAAAAGATAGGGAATGTTGAATTCATTTCAAGGGGTAACGATCCGTCATAAAGAAAGCCCCGGTTGTCCGGGGCTTCATGTGAGGTTTCTGGGGCAATTACTTGCTCTTGTCAGGATAGGGTGGCGGTGGTGGAAGTTTCAGCGGATTCTTTTTCATCTCCTCCTTCACCACTTCGATCGCTTTGTTGAGTTGTTCATCGATTCCTTCGAATTCTTTCGACGGGTCGTTGTCAACAAAGATATCAGGCTCGACGCCGACTCCCTCCATGATCCATTCCTTGCCCTCCGTATCATACCGGGAGAATTCGGGGCGGTTCAGGAAACCGCCATCGAGCAACGGGAGGGAGCCCCTGATACCAACCACGCCACCCCATGAACGCTTTCCAACGACGGGGCCAATCTTGTGCTTCTTGAAGCGATAAGCAACGATGTCGCCATCGGAGGCTGAGAACTCGTCGAGCAGCATAACTTTTGGGCCCAAAACCATTGCACCGGGATCCGTGGAAATCGCTGTATTTCGTGCTTTGCTAATCATGGTCAGTTCACGTCGCAGTCGCTCGATAATCTGTGGAGAAACGTTTCCACCGCCATTGCCGCGCACATCGACGATCAGTCCTTCCTTACGGAGCTGCGGATAGAAGTGCTTCACGAACTCATTCAATCCATTCTGTCCCATATCGGGGATATGGAGATAGCCGACTTTTCCGTCTGTTGCTTTTGAAACCTTCGCAATATTGTCCTGTACCCATTTGTAATAGTACAATGGCCTTTCGTCGGAGATCGGAATCACCACCGTTTTCCAGCTTCCGGCTTCCTTCGCCTCCTTGCCCAAAGTCAGCGTCACCTGCTTGCCAACAGTGTTCACAAGTCTTTCATAGATGTCTTTTATCCCCCTGGTGGACTCTCCATTCACTGCGAGGATGTAATCACCCTCGCTGGCATTGACACCAATGTCCGTGAGAGGAGAGCGCACACTTTTTTCCCAGTTCTGTCCGGGAAGGATGGACGCGATCCGGAAAAACCCGGACGGATCCTTTTCGATCTTTGCCCCGAGGAGACCGGTTTGAATGCGATCTGCTTTTGGATAGTCACCGCCGCCAACATAGGTATGACCTATGTTCAACTCCCCGATCATTTCTCCAATGACGTACGTAAGGTCAGCGCGATGATTCACGTAGGGGAGAAGCGCGGCGTATCTGGTTTTCATGAGTTTCCAGTCAACACCATGCATGTTTGGGGCAAATAGAAAATCTCTCATCTGCCGCCAGCATTCTGCAAAGATTTGATTCCACTCTGAGCGCCGGTCAAGGTTCATTTTTACGTCGCTGACGTCCAGCCTATCCTTTGCATCGATCTTTGATGTGGGGAGATCGATAAGGTAATAGCTGCCACCCCCACCCACGAGCATCTTCTTCCCATCGGCTGATATTTCAAATCCATTAAACTCTCCAAGCTCGGTTTCTTTTTGCTTGTCGAGGTCATACATCAACAACTTAGTCTTTTCATCTTTGCTCCCGTTGCGCGAATAATACAGCTTCGATCCGACCGAAGTCAGATTTGAATAACCGGCGGCTGAAACCGGAAGACCCGCGATGCGTTGTTGCAACCCGTCGATGTCCACCTTCACAACAGGCTTTTGTTCCTCCTTCTTCTTTTCATCCTTCGCCTCATCCTTTTTTGCCTCTTTTCCCTTGATGGACACCTCGTCACTCTTTGGGTGGAAGGGAGACTGGGTTTCCTTTGCGAGCGTGACGAAGTATATTCCGGAAAGATCGGAATAGGAGTGATTCCACTCAGTTTGACTGTAGGTTGGGCTGAAAGAACGATCAGATACAAAGAAGAGATATTTCCCATCGCTGCTGAATGCAGGGCCGTAGGAATCGAACCAACCGTCAGTGACCGGCGTCGTTTTCTTTTGGTCCACAGAATAGAGATAGACCGTGGACATCTGTTTTTCCTCAAATTGCGAGTACGCGATCCATCGGCTGTCGGAGGACCATGCCATGCTGCTTATTTCCCACGCGGTTGCCTGAGCAACCTGAGTCACCTTCTTCGAGTCGATGTCGACATATTGAAGGCGCAATTCCTTGTCTGACCAGAGAAGCTTCTTGCTGTCCGGTGACCAGAGAGGCTGATATTTGTAGGTGTCGGCATTTTTCGTCAGCTGGATCGGTTTTCCACTTCCGTCCTGAGCAGTGATGTATATTTCGTCGTCACCTGATGCATCGGATATGTACGAGATCCACTTTCCGTCGGGCGACCATTTGGAATTGCGTTCATGCACTCCCGAGGTGTTGGTGAGGTTTCTGGTGTTGCCGTCTTTGGCAGGTACAGTAAACACCTCACCGCGCGCACCAAAGAGCGCTCGGTTGCCGTCCGGGGCAATTTCGAAATTGGTTATTCCCTTGCTCACATCACGAATGCCGCCTCGACCTGTGACGAAATCTTCGTGAATGAAGACCGGAACCTTGGTGACTTTTTCAGAAGCGAGCTCGAGTGTGTACAAGTATCCACCGTTCTCGAAGACGATCGCCTTGTCCCCGAGAGATGGGAATTTAACGTCGAACTCGGTGAAGGTCGTGAGTTTTTTTGTTTCCTTGGTTGTGAGATCGTAACTGTAGAGATTCATGCGTTTGATGTCATCCCGGTCTGAATTGAAGTAGATCTTGTTTCCACTCCACATCGGGATGATATCCTGTGCAGGATTGTTGGTGATGTTCGTGAGCTCTTTTGTTGCGAAATCGAGAATCCATACCTCGTCAGCCTGTCCGCCACGATACCGCTTCCAAGTCCGAAACTCCCTGAACACTCTATTGTAAGCCATCTTCTTGCCGTCAGGAGAGAAGGAACAGAACCCGCCGCGTGGGACGGGAAGTTGGGAGGGAATCCCACCATCAACGGAGACGGTGAACAACTGTCCGATAAAATCATTTCGCTCGATCATGCGGGAACGAAACACGATGGTGTTGGCATCTCTCCACGTCATAACGATATTGTTTGGTCCCATGCGGTCAGAAACATCATCCCGACCGAGAGTGGCAGTGTAGGTCAGGCGCCGTGGGACACCACCCTCGGCAGGCATGAGGTACACCTCTGTATTGCCGTCGTACTGGCCGGTAAATGCGATGGTGTTTCCATCGGGAGAAAACCGGGCAAACATTTCATATCCATTGTCGTTCGTGATTTTCCGGGCAGTGCCTCCGTTTGCAGGAACTGAATAAAGATCGCCGGCATAGGAGAAGACAATCTGGTTTCCATGGATCGCCGGGAAGCGTAGCAGGCGCGCTTCATCAGTTTGTGAGTGACCAACTGCAGTCAGTGCCACGAGGCACAGGAATGTGGTCAGAGTCTTCATTGTCAATCCTTTCAGTTTTTGTGGAATTATGCGAATGACCTGAGGCAGGAGAGGATGTCTATCCCGACCAAAATTACGAAAAAATGGCGTTGAATGTTGCGGTCATCGAGAACAAAACTTTGGCCGAGATTGAAACCATTAGGATTGCTATTCTCTAGTCAATGTCCCATATTCAAAACGGTCAATCCTACCATTCAACCAAGTAATCATACTAGTAATACGGAGGCTCTATGAGCATGATGCAGGAATTCAAGCAATTTGCGATGAAGGGAAATGTCGTCGATCTCGCAGTGGGTATCATCATTGGCGCCGCATTTGGCAAGATCGTTTCCTCCCTGGTTGCGAATGTTATCATGCCCCCATTGGGTTTGATCATCGGGGGCGTCGATTTCTCCAACCTCTCCATCACTTTGAAAGAAGCGGCTGAAGGTGCCGAAGCTGTGGCCTTCCGTTACGGTTTATTCCTGCAGGCGATCTTCGATTTCATCATTATTGCATTTGCCATCTTCCTACTTGTCAAGGGAATAAACAATTTCAAGAAGAAGGAAGAAGCAAAACCAGCGGCGCCACCCAAGCCTTCGAATCAGGAAGTGCTCCTTGCCGAGATTCGCGATCTCTTGAAAAAGAAATAACGAACCTCAACGGCGGAGACCACTCTTCGTCGAACGCGATTCCAATGCTTATCGTTCTCGATTCCAGAATTCCATTCGCGGAAACTGCATTCAAACGCCTAGGTGAGATCCGCCTGCTAAAAACTTCCGCCATTACTACAAAAACGGTAGCAGATGCTGATGCGCTGGTAGTCCGTTCTGAAACCAAGGTCGACCATAATCTCCTTGATGGCAGTCAGGTCAGGTTTGTTGGAACATCAACCATAGGCTTTGATCATGTGGATCGGGAATATCTGAGAGCTCATCACATTGGATTTGCAAGCGCGCCCGGTAGCAACGCAATGTCGGTTGCGGACTATGTTGTTGCGACCCTACTTGAAGTTCAGGCACTGAAGAACTTCACTCTCGCCGGAAAATTAATTGGCATCGTGGGATTTGGCAATACCGGGAGTCGGACCGCGGCAAAGGCAAAAGCCCTCGGTATGCACGTTCTTCTGAATGATCCTCCACTCCAGCGAACGACCGGCGGGGCGGAGTTTCTACCTCTCGATACATTGATGGACTGTGATATTGTTTCCCTCCACGTTCCTCTCACCAAGTCCGGAGAAGATTCGACATTTCACCTGTTTGATGAGGAGCGAATTCGTTCCATGAAGAAGGGAAGCATTCTTATTAATACTTCACGGGGATCAGTCGTGGAAACAACCGGACTCAAACGTTCGGTCGAGAACAATCATCTCAGCGGAATTGTCCTTGATGTGTGGGAAAATGAACCTGCCATCGATGTCGGTCTTCTGGAAAAGACGCTGCTTGGCACGCCGCACATTGCGGGCTATTCGGTCGAGGGAAAAATCAAGGGAGCGAGGATGGTCTACGATTCGCTCTGCAAACACTTTCATCTGGACATTCCCTGGTTTGCCACGGCAGATGCAAGGGAAGAAGTGAAGTGTCGGATTTCAGAGGCGAACGATCAGGATGCGATTCGAGCCGCGGTTCGGCAGGTCTATGATATTCGTCAGGATGATGAGCTATTGCGTAAGATGTGCACTATGCCGGTCGAGGAGCATGGAGGCTACTTTCAGAAACTAAGGGCAAGCTATCCGGTACGGCATGAATTCTCGGCCGCGCGTGTTTCGGTGGAAGAAAAACATAGACACTTGAAGAGTACCTTAGCTGCGCTTGGCTTTTCGCTTGGGTAGTGTTGTCGGTGACTGCATGTCCGGGCGCATGCGGAGAAATACCGGCTCACGCAACATTCCATCCTTGGTGAAGGATGCGTACTGCACCTCGCACATCAGCATTGGTTCAAGCCAAACGGATTGAGCATCGTCCAGAGGTTTTTGTTTGATGGGTCGTTTGATCTTCTTGAGGGTCTTCAGCTCCGTGAAAATTGACTTCAACATACGGTCGTCGAACCCCGTCCCAACCTTTCCCATATAGTTTAGCGTCGAACCTTCAGCTTGTGCTATGTGAAGCGCCCCGAAGGTTCGCCCTCGATCTCCTTTACCTTCCGTCATGCCGATAATGACACAGTCCATTGTGTTCCGGACTTTTATTTTTTTCCACGCGTCGCTCCTCTTACCGGGTAGGTATGGGCTCATCATTTGTTTTGCCATGATGCCTTCGAGACCATGTTCAGAGGCAGCGGCGAACAGCGCATGTCCATCTTCCACAATTTCGCTGATGCGATATGCGGTACCCGGTTTGATTGCGTCCTTCATCCACTCACGCCGGCGAAGAAGTGGTTCATTGATGATCGGGCGCCCGTCGAGGTAAAGGCAGTCAAAGATGTAGCAAACGGCTGGATACTTCACGCGTGCCCGCGTTACACCTCCCTCGGTTGATTGTTGAATACGATGTATTGCATTCTTGAACACCGGTTTTCCGCTTTCATCGAGACAGACGATCTCGGCATCGAACAGTCCACACGCGGCGCGAAACCCCTGATCCGGGATCAGCAACTCCGGGAATTTATCCGTGATGTCGTTTTGATTTCTACTGCGTATACGGATCACTCCTTCATCCAGTGAGATCATCGCGCGGATGCCATCCCACTTTACTTCGTACAGATAGTCATCTTCATCGGGCGGCTGACTCTGTGAGTCCGATAACATGAACTCGACCGGATCTGTGAGCCAATCGACTTGTGGCTTGTCCAGACATTCGATGATCCAGTCGGTTCCCTTCGTGTTATAGGTACGATACTCGGCGTTCAGCTCTTTGCTGCTCAATCGAAAATAGAATCCGTCCTTCTTTTGCTTGGTAAGCTCATACTTTCCCCTCGCAAAGATCCACATATCACCGCCGCCGTACTCTCCTTTCGGGATCGTCCCCTCGAAATTCAGGTACTTCAATGGATGATCTTCTGTCGCTACCGCCAAGCGCTTTATGCCGGGACGCGGAGGCATTCCACGAGGGACTGCCCAGGATTTCAAGACGCCGTCTTGTTCGAGACGTAAATCGTAATGCAATCGAGAGGCATGGTGGCGGTGGACGACGAAGGCGTTGCCTTCACCAACCGCAATTTCCGGTGGCGGCTCAGGGGTTTTGCTGAACTCACGCTTTTGCTCGTATCGCTCAAGAGTTTCCGGAGTTTTTCTTTTTCGAGAGGGGGGAAGGTTTTTTGAAGCCCGGACCTGTTTGCGTACCGTGTGTAGATCAGCCGCATATGCTGCGATCGCTTCCCAGGCGTCGCCGTCGCTTGTAACGAGATCCGGAACATTATGAATCGTGAATTCAGAAAGATCCTGCACTGTCTCCAGCCGTTCCCAGGTAAGAGGCATTGAAACGCGCGCGCCTAGTAGACCCCGCACGCTATACGCCGACACGATCGTCTGGTAGGTCCGGTTGCGGTAAATGTCGATCAGCACTTTTCCTTTGCGTGCCTCTTTCTTGATCTGAAGAGTCGTGTTGTTGCCATGAGACTCAACGAAAGGTGTGGCGACAGCTTGAGCGGCTTCAAATACTTTTTGGAAATCCCACTTTGGCTCGAGGGGCATCACGATATGGAGTCCCTTCCGACCGGTTGTCTTCACAAACGGGTGATACCCGAATGATTCGATGTGCCCCTTCAGCTCAAAAGCAATCGCCGAAACATTCGTGAACCCATAATCATCCGGAGGATCGAGATCGATCACGAAGTAATCAGGCTTGTCAAAATGCGGTTTACGGGAATGCATCTGGTGGATTTCAATCGATGCGAGGTTGGCAGTCCAGACGAGCGTGGCCTCTTCCGTTGCCATCACATAATCGATCTTTTTGTCCTCTTTCTCATCGCTGCCAAGCGCAATGTGCTCAATCCATTCAGGCGCCCACTCCTGACGGTTCTTCTGGAAGAACGCCTCGCCATTAATGCCATCGGGATAGCGGACAAAGGAGAGGGCGCGCCCCTTGATGTGCCGAAGAATCGTCGGCGCGAGCTTCAGGTAATACTCAATCAGCTCGGCTTTGACGATGTGATCTTCTGGGTAGAGAACTTTCCTGAGGTTGGAGAGTTCGATCGTCCGTTTGCCGACCTTGACATTCTGGGAGGTGCGTGCCATTGGTAAGAGTAGCACTAATGGCAAAGATTGTCAAACGACTTCATCATCAGGGATGCACGTCGTGCTATTGCGGATTACCTCTTCTGAGCGATGGGATTTCTTGCAGAAGACAGTGGTGGTTCCTTGACCGCCTGGAGTCCCGCAAGATAATAGGAGGCAATAGCGAAGAATGGGGCAGCAACGACGTCGATCGTATAGTGAACATGCTGCCATAGTACAAACAAAGCAACGGCGCCTGCGGCAACGAAGAAAACAATCTTCAGGTCACGCCATGGAATTCCCAACGCAATCAACAGGAGTGTTGCAGTATGACCGGAGAAGAACAAATCCCTTGTGAGGACAGTCCCCGAACCGAAGTACTCAACGAACGGATCATGAAGAGGAATCAACCCGACTGGCGGATCAAGAGGCAGAAAATACATGCAGACGATCCGTATTGCAACCATTATGATATATGCCTGCAAGGTTCGAAGAAACTCCCATGGATTGAAGCTCAAGACGATCAGGCCGAGAATCAATCCGGCGTAAATAATGCTGAATGTAATCCAGGAAAGGTCAACGGGAGTAAACAAGTTGACGAGAGGATCATGCAGGACAACCCCAGGACGTTGCTCGATAAATTCCAAAAATACGCGCAGGGCGAGCAACATCGCAAGCAGGACCGGAATAGTGGTGAAGAACTGGCTGCGATAGCTTCCGTTACGCCACGCACGCGGCCATGGTTCAAACCATTTGATCATAGCATCTCTCGGAGTTAGTTCGTCTTGACCGCACCTAATTTAGGGACTCAAGCGGAGAAATAACAGGTGAGAGCGCGTTTTCTGTAAAATATTTTTCCATTTTGTTACCTCTGACTCTCACAGTTGTCAGTTCTTGCAACTCATTGAGCATTCGTCTATCTTAATCGCATATCCGCTCTCCTTCCTTGCTTTGATAACTACGTGAGAGGTTCCGCATGTTCTGGCTTACAATCCTGAGGGATTTCATAAAGATCCTTCGCGAAGGCCAAAGTCCGGCGCAGGTGGCCGGAGGTTTCGCACTGGGCGCAATACTTGGACTGTCCCCCATGTTGACGCTTCAGGGAGTACTCGTCTGGCTTATCGTGTTGGTGCTAGATGTGAACATCGCTGCAGCGCTTCTTTCCATCACTTTCTGTTCGCTCTTCGCGTACATGCTCGACCCGTTCTTTCATTGGTTTGGCTACACACTGCTCATTCAGGAGAGCCTGCGCGACACATGGACATGGATGTACAATGTGCCAATCGCTCCTCTGACGCGATTCAATAACACGGTTGTGCTCGGCAGTCTGGTCAGCGCGCTTGTGCTGTTCGTCCCAATTTTTTATGGAATGAAGAAAGGAGTGATCGCCTACCGAAAGAATGTCGGTAGTAAGGTTGAAAAATGGAAAATCTATCAGGCCCTCAAGAAGAATGCAATCGTGCAAATGTACTTGCGCATTCGGGATCTGGGGAGCTGAGCCATGAGAAAGAAATTTATTTACTTCGCTCTTATTCCTGTTCTTCTGATCGGTATTGTCGTCTACATTTTTCTTGATTCATGGGTTGAGTCGGGGTTAGAGGTAGGCGGAGAGGAAATTGTCGGTGCGAGAGTAGAGATTGATGGTTTGCATGTGAAATACTCACCGCTCGGCATTGAATGGCGTCGCATGCAAGTGACAAATCCACGCGATACGTGGAAGAATCTGTTCGAGACAGGGAGCGTAAAATTTTTCATGGACTTTGCACAACTTCTGCGCGGGAAGTACATAATCGAAAACGTCGAAGTTGACGGGATGATTCTTAATACAAAGCGCACCACGGATGGGGCGATCGGAAAGAAGGGAATGATCCAACCGAACACATTCTCAGACCTTGCGAAGCAGGCGCTCAATGAAACAGTCGCACAAACACCGGTCTTCAACATTGACAACCTCCGCAAGGGAATCAATGTCGATAGCCTGGTGAAAGCGCTCGACCTGCAGACCATCACGTACATCGACACGCTGAAACAACAGGTGAACGCGGTGCGGGGACAATGGGATGCCGTGAAGACCGATTTCGAATCGTCGAAGAAGAGGCTGGCCGAGATCGAGACAAGCGTCAAAGCAATTAAACCGGCTGAGTTGAAAACGATCGACAAAATCACTGGTGCGATTACGACCGTGGACAAATCACTGAAAGATGTGAAGGAGATTGAGAACACGTTCAACAATCGAAAATCATCGGTGGAAGGTCAACTGACCGGAGTGAGCACATTGGTCGGCAACGTGGATGATGTGGTGAAGAAGGATTTTCAAAAACTGCTCACCCTTGCGCGACTTCCTAATCTGAACACCGCAGGTATCGCGAATCTGCTCGTGGGAACCGAAATGTATACACGGACCATGGGTTATCTCAGCTGGGTGGACATGTCCCGCACATACATCAAGAAGTATTCGCCTGAGCCGCAGTATCAGAAACCGGCAAGGTTCAAAGGACAGGACATCTATTTTCCGGTGCCAACGGCAAATCCGAAATTCTGGATTAAGAAGATCCTCGTTTCCGGCGGAACGGATAGTACGGCTGCTTCGGATTTCATCCGGGCGCGGGGTGAGGTTCTGAATGTTACAAATAATCAGACCATCACCGGCAAGCCGATGACAATTGCGCTCGAGGGACGTCAGGTCGGAAAGCGGTCGATGACAATCAGCGCGTTGATCGACCGGCGGAAAGATGAGCCGTACGACGAGTATACTGCGACTCTCTCTGGTGTACCTGTCGCGGAATTCAAATTGGGAAGCGACAAATTTTTGCAAGGAAAAGTGAGCAATGCAATGCTTGCAACCCAGCTCGGTATCAAAGTGCCGGGAAAGAGATTCGACGTCAAGACAAAACTCGATCTGACAAATCTTGCGTTGCAGTTTGCAGGCGACCCGAAGAATGTTCTGGAACGTCTTGTGCGAGAAATATTACAGGGCATCCGCGGTTTCAATGTTAATCTGCGTGTGTGGAATACCAAAGGTCCGGTGGACATCGCACTGGCGACGAATCTCGATGAGCAGATTGCCGCGAGGGCGAAAGCAGTCCTGGGCGCTGAGTTTGCGAAGATTCAAGCCGACCTGAAGGCAAAGCTCGATGCCCGCATCGCGGAAAAGCGAAGAGAGTTTGAAAGAATTTATGCAGAGAAGAAGCAGGAGATCGAAAAGCAGATTGCCGAATATAAGAGCATCGTCGATCAGACTCAGGCAACGATTGATGCGAAGAAGAAGGAGCTGAACGACGCATTGGAAAAACAGAAGTCCAGCGGATTGGATAAGCTAAAGAACCTGATCAAGAAGCCCTGACCCGTACGATGAAGCATAAGTCGAAGAAGACTTCGTTTGTAGCCAGCAAGAGTGCTGGTAAGGTAAGCGGAATTCTTGTTCGTCCCGAAAAAGCGGATTTTCTCCTCGTCTTTGCTCATGGCGCCGGTGCCGGTATGCAGCACCGCTTCATGGAAGCAGCTGCGCAGGGACTTGCCGACAACGGCATTGCCACCTTGCGTTACCAGTTTCCGTACATGGAGAAAGGGTCGGGGAGACCGGATCCGAAGCCGATCCTTTATTCAACCGTCCGCGCTGCGATTGCAAAGGCAAAAGAACTTGCTCCCGATCTTGCGCTCATCGCCGGCGGCAAGTCGATGGGAGGAAGAATGACCTCCATGGCTGCCTCCGAAGAACCTCTCGACGGAGTACGAGGGATCGTCTTCTTCGGCTTTCCCCTCCACCCGCCCGGCAAGAACACAACAGAGCGAAGCGAACATTTATTTCAAGTAACCGTGCCGATGCTCTTTCTCCAGGGCACCCGCGACACGCTTGCCGACCTCACACTGCTCAAACCCGTTTGCCGAAAACTGGGAGAGAAGGCCACACTACATATTGTCGAAGGGGGAGATCATTCATTCCATATGCCGAAGAGCTCTGGCAGGACTGATGCCGAGGTGCTGGCGGAGTTGTGTGCGAGGACGAGGGGGTGGGCGGGGAATACTCTGAAGGAAGGTTCATGAAGCGCAAACAATTTTACGTCATCCAGATGCCGATGAATATCCTCGCGAGAGATGAAAGTCGATTGAGGGTTGAATCTGCATCTGGGAGGGCTTTGATCCTACCTATCTTATCTCTCTTTCTTTTCATGTTTGGCGCCACGTTTGGGGTTGCTGCCCTGCTGGTTTCAATCGTGGTTTGGACATTCTCTGAAGTCTGGACTCTTGACAGAAAAGGACAACAGATACGAAGAGAGTTCTTTCTACTCCTGACGCCAATCTCAAGTGTTCAAATTTCCTATGATTCTCTCTCTGAATTGGCTATTAGGAAAAAGGAATTTGGAGTTGAGGGGACATTCTTTACTATGGAGGTTTGTTTGTCAGAAGGGCGATCTTATTACATCACGTCACGGCGACGAATTGAAGATTTGAATCATTTGCTCGATTCATTCAAGAAGTATTTACCGCCGAATCTCAGTATAAGGCACAGAGATGAATACGGTGATTACGAACCGGAGACTTGAATTGGTTCGTATCGCCAACGAGAAATGGAATAAGGAAGGGGTCTTTTTGGAAAAGATTTGGTTGGGGTATGATTAATCAAACCCCAACGGTAGAATTACTCTTCACTCCACCAGCCCCAAAAACTGCTTCGCCATTTTCGGTCCTGCCCCGGCGTCCTCATGTTTGA
>QKGJ01000008.1 GCA_003251275.1 Ignavibacteria bacterium | reverse complement strand
AAGGCAAGTCATTCGCAGACGTACAGCCTCTCCTCCCCCATCAAAAAGCACTTCGCAGCCTTCGCTTTGGGTCAAACGCAAAGCTTGGCTTGAGAAGGTCAAGAAGCAAGGAACCAGAGAAGCACGACTTTCAGGAGGTGACTCGGTATACACCTGGCTTTACAGGAATGACCGATCCTGGCTAAATGACGTCAACAAAAGATATAGAAAATCGACTCGCCCGGAGAATCGACGTGTCGATTGGAATGAACGTGACAGGTTGCTCCTCGACAGCCTCAACGCGATTAGGCGAGAGCTCATCAACAAATTGGATGGCCCGCGCCGAAGCTCAAATTGGTACTTGGCGCAATCAGGCCTCCGACACCTTGCACGTAAACTTGGGAAAATGCCTCTGTCAGCAGCGTTCTTGATGAGCAACAGTGAAGACATCGCCAGCTACCAGATAAGGAGAGTTGTTCGAGCCATACTAGATCATGACTCACCTTCGGAAGAAATGCCCTATTGGGAACTGCTACGCTTGTCCGGTCTGGGCGAACAACGGATGCATGAACGAACCAGACAATTCCTGCACCACCTCGGATGGTCGAAATGAATGAGTATCGCTTCAAAAGCTTTGATGACGATGTCAAAATTTGGGGAATTGGCCCGTTGTTCAGGTTGCATTCCGGGAACAAATGGAATGTTGATCTTCGGCTTACACCTTCCCAGCGCAGAAACTACCTGAGCCTTTCCAACGCACCCATTATAGCGAGGAGTCGTCTGATTAACCCGACAACGGCCCCCTCAAAGCCAGGCTACGCCCAACGAATCAAAATCAGAGATACGCGAGAGTGGCGCGTCAAAAGAATTGGCGAATGTCCGATTACAGGTTTTCAAAGGAAGCCGGATGCTAGCCAACTCTGCTTTGTTTTCGAGAACCATGATGGCAGGACGGTCTTCCTCCCTCAATTTGAACTAGCTCGCTCCCTATTTTTCCATGGAAAGTATCTCTCTCGGACGGCCATTGAATCAGATTGTTTGAAAAGTGAGTTCGACATCGTCGTGGACCATGCGCAGAATTGCGCGACCATTCGAGTCATGCCTTCTGCAGGCTATACCGTATCTCACTTGAACGAGCCGAAATCACAGAACTTCCTTTCATGGATCTTGTTGGATGCTGAGGCCCGCAGATCATACGAAAGCATTTGCAAATTTCAGCGGCTAAACGGGATCAACACGGCCCAATATCGAAAATGGAACTTTCAATTTGAACCTCCACCATTGACGAATGCATTCATACAGATCCGCGGCCAATTCGCCAAAGAGGTTAACTGCTTTTTTGCCTGGGAGATTGATGCAATCCGAGATATCCCCAATGCGATGCCGGAAGAAATATTTATTGAGCACCCCAAGTTTGAGCACTCCATTCCAGGAAGCGGACAAGTCGTTCACCCTGTCGGCAATGGGGATGAGTCTCCACTGGTCATCCACGACGACATTGCCGCTAACGCCAACACCACCTCAATCCAAATAGAGGACGACGGTGTTGTCGTTGTTTTCCAAAAGGCGTTTCATGTAAACCGCGTGGCCTCCAGGGACAAAACGCGGCCGACCGCAACTCAGGGTGACAAAAGTGGGAACAAGGTGATTGCGGTCAGTACGGAAGAAGGCGTCGCAGATCGCGGTCTACCTGCGGCAGATTGGAACACCTTACACGACGAAACGGATTACAGCCGATTCTTTGAAAACAAATTCGAGTGCTTCCTGGGCATGGTCCGAGTTCTTATTGGAACTTATGGATGCGTTCCTGTCGCAAAATCAATCGTCCCGCTCCCCAAAGTTGGGAGATGCAAAAAACACCTGCTTTCAACAACTGGCGAAGCAAGGAGCATCGCGGTAATTGGTTTGAGAGTTGGAGGCAAGATCGTTCATCTGCTCGAAGTAGACACTTCAGACGCAGATAAAGCGATCTCCACCCAGGTCCTCGTTGTGAAGGAACTAAAGAGGTGGGAAGCAAACATTGAGGTTTTGAAGCGGGAGCTCATCCAAGATTCTCTTAACTGGCCCAAGAAACTACTCGATGACCTTTGCGGAAAGGAACGCCATTGTGGTGTCAATCACCCTCAAGCTCCTAAAGGGAATAAAGGCGTTCTTGATCCTGATTCAACATCAGGTTGGGCTGCGAGGGTTTATGGGTGGATTCAGGCGCTTTAGTTTTGGGGAGATCATCAGATAACAGACTGTTAGCCCTATCACTCAGCCAGCATTAATTATTGAGCGCGCACTAGCTGTAAAGACTACCACTAGCCTACCTAATAACAGAGACTCTACACAAATCTTGACATCACTCAGGATAACAAGATGAAACAATGTTCTTTCTTTCCCATCCACGAACTCACTTATCCGACGAAGGCAAACGGTCCAATCCGAATGGATAAGGTCGCGTCTGATGTATCTACAGGACTCTCTTCAGAATATGGCGAGACTTTTTTCTTCTACAAATGGGACAACATCGCTCCTCGCGCTCTCCCGGCTTTCAAGCGGTTTGTTGAAGAACACTCGAATCGGGCTTTGCATGGCTGGAAGCATCCTGGTGATGTTCGTCCCAGAACAGTTGTTCTCTCAGACTTAATGGTATTGGAATCGACAGGGTACTCTCAAAATTGGGCAGACTGTCGCTATGAAGTCACGCTGGTGGCCTTTATCATTGGCGGCAGTCAGGAAGATGCTCCCCCGCAAAGCCAGTAAAGATTATCAGCTCTCTTTGGAGTGGCCAGCCATCTTCGAAAGAAGCTCTTTGGTGCTGCCGACATCGAGCTTCCGAAATATGTTCGTCTTGTGGCGTTCAACCGTCCGCTCACTAATGAAGACCCTCTGAGCCAAATCCTTGTTGCTCACCTCTCCATCCAACATCAAATCCACCAACTCACGCTCCCGATGCGTGAGAAGGCCAAAGGGGCCTCCCAGGTCTTGGCTAGGCCCCTCCACATATCCCTTCATGACCTCCCCGGTTACCTCGGGGCTGAGATAGGACTGTCCGGCGACGACATTGCGTATCGCACGCAGAATCCCCTCCCCGTCCTCGGACTTCACGACATAGCCGTGAGCTCCCGCCAGGAGAGCGGACCGCACGTAAGATCCCGAAGTGTGAGCAGACAGCACCAACACCCGGGTTTCGGGAGCCAGGGCATGAGCGGCACTGATCACCCTGGTCCCGTCCACTCCTTCCATCTGCATGTCGATAAGCAACAAGTCGGGCGGATCCATTTGGAGCTGCCGAATGGCCGTTTCGCCGGATGGAACAAGGCCACAGACAACCAGTCCGGCGTCGTTTGCAATAAGGCTGTTAAGCCCCTCCCGGACCAATTCGTGATCGTCTACAATAAGAATCCGTGTCGGCATAGTTCCCAATCGCTGCAAGAAGTTCTATGGGAGTCGCGTCACCGACCCGATTGGCAACACGTATCAAAGGGCTTATATCTTTTCCTGTCTCCAAGCAATTGAGAATCTCACTCAACTCCGCAGTGCTGATACTTCCGATCAGAAACTGCTCTTCCAGCCACGCGACAACAACCGATTTCCTCATACTGGGCATACTCCACCTCCTATGAGGATGAATTACTATAATCGATCGTTCATTTCATACGGAATTACTACTCAAGCTTTACGCATTATACCCGTAGACAGGCTGGGGGTTTTGACAAAATTTACGAATTCTAAAAATCAGATTAAGCCAATAATTCCGGATTGTAATTTGACCACGTAAGCCACTACGTGAAGGCGGAGCCCTATTGTCCTTGCATATTCTCTAGCATAAAGATTACTAAGCATCCCAATAGGAGTTCCGATATGAATAAGAGTTATGTCCTTGCCTTGTTGACTGTCATCCTCCTCGCTGGTTTGGCCCAAGCCGATCCTGCCAAATTCACGTTCTCCGCGGGCGAAGGCGCCATGTCCGGGCCGGTGGACGTTGCAGAAGGAAAAGGATTTTTCCATGATTACGGTATCAATGGCATTGTTAAAAAATTCAACAGCGGCCCAATGGCTCTAGAGGAATATCTGGCCGGGAAAACCGACGCGGCCACCACAGGGTTCCTCAGTGTGGTCCTGACGGACTTCGACATCACGAAGCACCGGGCCATCACCAACCTCGCTTACAGCGACAACGAGACGAAACTGCTGGCGAAAAAGAGCGCGGGCATAACCAAGATTGCGGATCTCAGGGGAAAACGCATAGGGACCGTCCGGGCGACCACAGCCCATTTCTACCTATGTCAGTTCCTGACCCTCAATGGAATCCCCACTGACCAGGTTGAAATCATCTTCCTTACCAAAAAGGAACTCCCCAAAGCCATCGCCAAAGGGGACATTGATGCCATCTGCCAACACGGCATGCCAATTGAAAACGCCAAGCAGGAACTGGGAGAGGACTGGATCATCTGGCAGGACAACAATATCATCAGGAAATGTAACCTAGTTATCGTCCCCCTCAGCACCATCCAGCAAAAACCCGACAGGATTACGGGGATACTAAAGGCCATCATCCAGGGCAGCCAATTCATCAAGACCAATACGGCAGAAAGCGTAAAAATCATGGCCAAGGCCAAGAACTACCCCTTGGAACTCATGGACAAGATCGTCAGAAACGAAATGGATTTCGACGCCACTTTAGACCAATCGCTGCTGCTCACGTTTGAAACGATCGAGCAGTGGGCGATCGACAACGATCTCGTCCAGCGCAAGCAGCCTCGGAACTATCTGGAATTCATCGATTACAAGCCGTTGGAAGCAATAGACGGAAACAGGGTGACTATCATTCGATAGCCATGCGGATCAAAACCCGACTCGCGATTCTTCTCTTTGTCGCGGCGGCAGTTCTGATCGCCTCGCTTGTAGGGACCTTGCTTGCTGACTTTGCTGTCGAAAAGGCTCTGAAATCCAGTCAAAAGGCTTACAACATCGTCAATGAGGTTTCGCAAATCAATCGTCTGGGTACAGAGATCAGTTTCAGCGGCCTTCCACGCATCCAGCAGCAGTGGCAATGGAAGATGGCGGCACTGAGAAAGGCAATCGGTGAGTACGAGGGAGATCCGGAAACCGTCACGTCAATGAGCCGGGATTTGGACCAACTGGAACCCACATTCAGGCAACTGCAAAAAATCATCGAGTCGGAATCCTCGCAAGGTTCCACCGCCAATTTCTCCCGTGCCAAATTCTACAGCCGGAATTACCTCACAGTGTTGTTGCACGCCCTCTCATCCAAAGCCAATAGGATCGCAACGGAGAACAATCACAGTATCCTGGAACTTCAGTCCAGGAAGGATACCTTCCTCATTGTCATTAGCATCATTTGGTGCCTGATTGCCGTACTTTGGGTCATGTCGTTGTGGCGCGGCATCATGCACCCCATACGCAGCCTCATCGAATCAATAGGCATTGTTGGAAGCGGTGATCTCAAGCATAGAATTCCGGCCCAAAGCAACAGCCACGAGATGAACAATCTCATTCGCTCTTTCAACGACATGCTTGATCGCCTTCAGGATCTCACCGTTTCCAGACAGAAGATCCTCGAAGCCACGGAAAAGGAGCGGGCAAGAATCGGCCGGGAAATGCACGACGGCGTTTCACAAAGCATGGTCGGCATCCGCTTGAAGCTGAACAATCTGACTGCCACCAAAGGGATAAATAAAAATCAATTATCAGAAATAGATATCCATCTGAAGACGGTCCAAAAAGAGATCCAACGGATAGTGTCGGATCTCCGCCCAGCCATCTTGGACGACATGGGGCTGACGGACACGCTTATCTGGTTCGGCAAAGAATATTCAAATGGCGTGTCCATTCTGGTGGATATCGCCGTCGAGGAGAAGAACATCCCTAAGAACTTACGCACACCCATTTTCAGGATCGTCCAAGAGGCCACCAACAACGCAATCACCCATGGGAAGGCCCGCACCATCCACATTCAACTCACCCGCCAAAAAGGAATGCTGGATCTTTTCATTGAGGATGACGGCGAGGGGTTCGATCCCGCCAATGCCAAGCACGGCAACGGGTTAATAAATATCCGTGAGCGCGTTGAGGCTTTTCACGGCGAGGTATCGATTGATGCCATGGTTGGCAAAGGGTGTTGCATTATAGCCTCCTTCCCTGTCAGAATGGTAGAA
>QKGJ01000098.1 GCA_003251275.1 Ignavibacteria bacterium | reverse complement strand
TGGCGCAATCAATTTTCGCTGGTCTCTGATGTATGGGTGGAACAAGATCAACCGTCGATCGGCGACGATCAACCTGGAAGACAATAAAGCTCAGTTGGTTGGGCTTTTTACCGAGCTGGATAACCGCGCGAGCACGATCGCGATTGATGCGATCTACGTTGACGCAAAGGATACCACGGGCGATGGCATCTACGGAGGGATAAGCAACATCTCAAGAATCGGTTCAATGAACGCAACGATCCGCATTGTTGGCTCTTACCCGATAGGAAAAGAGACAGACTTCAATAGACCCGGCGCGCTCCTTATGGCACAACTTGGGTGGACGCCGGTCAGCACGCACAATTTCCTCTATCTCAATCTTTTTGCAGGTTTTGACAAATACAGATCTGCAGCGCGAGATCCCGCCGTTGGCGGCCCGCTTGCGCCAAGCGCTGGAGTTCTTTTCTCGGGCGCCGGACTTGGGAGGTTCGGGTCTCCTCTGAGCAATATTGCTGATGATGTTACCGGTGGCGTGCTCGGATACCAGATCTTCTTTGCGAGCAACAGGCAACAATTAGTCTTCGAACTGGGCGGACGCTACGGCTACAAGGATACCGGCCAATCTGCTGCTGCGTTCGGCATGCGCTATCAGGTTGCGCTTGGGCAACGATTCCTGGTCCAAATTGACGGTGCTGGCGGATACGTCTTCCTGGTCAACAATGTTAAGCCAGCTGATCAGACTCTGTACGGCGCCAGATTTGAAATCGCAGTATCGCTTTAAGAATGAAACTCTGTTTCATCTATATCATCGGCCTTTTCGTTCTTGTGCTACCTGCTATCGGGAATGCGCAGAACGGTGCGATGCATTCCTTGTGGCACGACGGTTCAAAGATCGTGACTCCACGTGAATGTGAATCCTGCCACCACAAGGAATACGCCCTGTGGATGGGAACAGCTCATGCACGTCATGCAAAAGTGGATGACAATTACGATACAGCGGAGTACATCAAGTCCCGGATGGGTGTGTTGAGTATGAACAGCAACAGCCTCTGCGTGAAGTGTCATTACACCGGCATGGGGGTGGGGGAGAGAACAGTTGCAATCACCGGTGTGTCATGCGAGTCATGTCACGGACCAGCGAAAGATTGGTTGGACCTCCATAACACGATACGACCCAACGAGAATGAAGCAGAGCGAGAAACTCGGAGGAAACTGAGTATTGCCAAAGGGATGGTTCGTCCCACGGAGTTGTATCAGCTTGCTTCGAGTTGCTTTGAATGCCACACCGTTCCCGAGGAAGATCTGGTGAATCGAGGGGGTCATAATACTGGAACGCGGGATTTTGAACTGCTCTCCGCGATGGAAGAAATCCGCCATAACTTTCTCCACGCAGGGTTTGCTGCCGGCAACGTCGAGAATAGTGCTCCCAATATGTATCGAAGGAGGATTATTTTTGTCCTCGGAAGAATGATGGACGTTGAATTTTCCCTGCGGGGATTGGCCGAGTCGACTACGGATGGGCGATACAGAAAAGCAATGAGAAAACGACTCTACGATGCCGTCGTAAGACTGGACGCACTTTGCAAGATCGAGTATTTTCCAGAGGTCGCGGGGCTCCTTG
>QKGJ01000163.1 GCA_003251275.1 Ignavibacteria bacterium | reverse complement strand
TCATCTGAATTACGCGGAAAAGGTTGTTCTCGGTGCTATCCTCCCGTGTATTCACTTTGGCGCTGCACATTTTCCTTCACGAATGATTGACAATCCAGCGTCATTGACGTAGTTTTATTAAGGTGTTATGAAATCCATCGCACTTGGTATAACGCTCCTTCTCTCATCTCACCTCCTCCTTTCTCAAGGGAAAGTCTATCTGGTTCTGGGTTCGGACACTGCCATCTGGGAGGGAATGGATGTGGCGCGGTACAACTGTACCTATGCCCTTTCCCTGTACACAGATCCGGCGCGAAATGCAGCGTTGGTGATGGACCCTGCGTTCCGTCTCCCGCTGCAGGATTCCTATGGAACACCGGTGAAGCTTACCTGGTGGATGATGGCAGGAAACATTTTCCGCCACGCGACAAATACAAATGTGCCGAACCCGAACACCATGACGCTTCACCTGATGAAGAAGTACCAGGGTGCGTCCATTGCCACCTTGGGGGACGAGCTTTCATTGCACTACCATACATTCGTATGGACTGATTACAACGGCGATGGTATCTACTACTGGAATCAGGCTCTTACCTTCCCTGAAACTTCCGACGATTTCGATGTGACCCTTGCGGAGATGCTGCTGGAAGAGAACACGTTCCCCGTTTCATTCCGCAGCGGGTGGCACTGGATGGACAATGCATGGCAGCAGCGCCTCGACACTCTTCTCCAATACTCAATGCACAACGACTGGCCCGCCCAGCGTACCGACCTGACAGAGCCGCTGGACAATACGTACGACTGGTCACGCGCGCCATCAACATTTGTTCCGTTCCATCCTTCACCGACTGATTATCAGGTGCCCGGTCCAGGTCGCGGCTGGAATGTCCGGTCGGAGTACATGTCGTCAGCTGATTCCACATTCATGTGGGGAATCTTTGCGCGCGCGGCAGCAGGAACAGATCAGGTAGTCTGCCTCTGGGCACATCTCCCGGAAACTGACTTTCTTGATAATGTTCGAAAGGTCAACACGTCGGCACACAAGGTGGCACCGCTCTACCCTGGAGTGCAGTTCCGGTACTGTACTGCGGTCGAGGCGATGCAGCGGTGGAGAGGAACCGCCGACTCAGTACGACCGCATCTGACATTTGAAGAAATCTCCGAGGGTTCCTCAGTCCGGTGGGCAATCGCAAGCAGCGAGCCCATTTTTCAGGCAACTCCTTTCGTCACTGCAAAGAACAAGTACGGGGAATATCTTGTCCTTCCCTGCTACGCAACGGGCAGTCAGACGTGGGAAACATCGATTGCTCTTACCCGGGTGGACCTCGCAAAGGTGGGAGTCGCCGCAACGGATACGTCAGGCAATCTCACTATAGAAATTCGCCGATATCTTCCGGACGATATTTTCATCGACGACGCAGACCCAGAGTATACCGAGCATTCGGGATTGTGGACAACCTCGTCAAACGCGTCATGGGGAACCACCAGCCGTACTTCAACCCTTGCCGCATCGGACTCCGCGAAAGCCGTTTGGGCAGCCACCCTCACTCAGGCAGCAACATACAATATCTTTGCACAGATTCCGGCACTGAGTAATCCGGCACAACAGGTTGAGTTCCGTCTGATGCAAGACAACCAGGTTGTAGGCACGAAGTCGTTTTTGAGCGGCGTGCCTACAAATAAGTGGGTCTATCTCGGAACGCATTTCACCCCATCGCAGACATCGTTGTCCGTTCAGATGGTTGCCAAGGGTACGAACCAGCCGGGAAGGCAGGTTGCAGCAGATGTGATCAAGTATTCGGCTCTGGTTCGTGACAAATGGCTTGTCATCGAAGATGAGTTCGCTGTGGGAGAAGTGATCGTCCAGCAGGAAAACATCCGTAACTTCCCGGTTCGGAATGAAGGCATCTTGCCGGTGGTTCTGTCTTCTGCCAATTCGATCAGGGGGGTGGTCACGGTGAGGACACCCTTGCCTGTAACGATACCCGCGATGGGAAATGTTCCACTCCAATTCAATATCGAATCACCCGTTGTTGGAGTCCTGTATGATACGGTGGTTATTGTCTCTGACGATCCTCGCCACGCACTCGTAAGGACTCCAGTCAGGGGTAATGTTGTGAACTATTTTGCCATTGTTGATGACCGTGACTCGCTCGCGTATTCTGAAACGGGGGCCTGGAACTTCAGCGTCGCAAGCGCATACGGACCGACGAGCCGGTATGCATATCCCGCGTCGGGCGTGTCTGCGGCTTTCACACCCAATCTTACAAGAAGTGGAGTGTATCAGATTAGTGAGATCGTTCCCACAACGGTGAACGCATCGGTGCGGGCTCGATACGTACTACGACTCAATGGTGCCCGTGTTGACTCAGCGCTCATTGATCAGAATGCTGGCAGCGGCGCCTGGGTTCAGGTTATGGAGCGGTTTGTGCCGGCAGGAACAGATGTCCGGCTGGAACTTACCGATGCCATGTCTCCGCCGGTTCCCGGTGCAGTGCTTCGCGCCGATGCAATCCGATTTCAGTGGGTTCGCGACTCAACAACGAATGTTCATGACGAGAATGACATTCCGATCGAGTTCTCTATCAGTCAAAACTATCCCAACCCTTTTAACCCAAGCACCAGATTCAGAATCTCCATCGCGGACCTCGCATCGGTTTCACTCCGTGTCTACAACGTTCTAGGACAGGAGGTTGCGGTTGTTTTAGACGAGAAGAGGAAACCAGGGATTTATGAGATTCAGTTTGATGCATCCGGACTGGCCAGCGGGATTTATCTCTACCGGTTATCGACCGGGACATTTACCCAAACCAGGAAGATGATCCTTGCAAGGTGACGTTTCCCTCACGACTCCTTCTTTCTCTTTCCTCCCTTTTTTTCTACTTTGATGCGCGATGAAGAAGTATACTCTCAAAAAAGAGCTGTTCAAAGCCGACGACACATTCGTCGACCAGAAGAAGAACTTCCTCATCGACTATAGGAATCAACTCAATCCAGCCCAGTACGAAGCAGTCTCGTCCGTGAACGGCCCGCACTTGATAATTGCGGGGGCAGGAACGGGAAAGACAAGAACGATTACGTACCGCGTGGCGTACCTTGTTGAGCTGGGCGTTCACCCAGAGTCGATTCTTCTTCTGACTTTCACGCGTAGGGCGGCGCAAGAGATGCTTCGGCGGGCGAGCATTCTCCTCGATGCACGCTGCGAGAAAGTCGCAGGGGGGACATTCCACTCATTCGCCAACAGCACACTGCGCCAGTACGCGCCACTCATCGGGTTTGAGTCGACATTCACCATCCTCGACCAGGGAGATGCAGAAGACGTGGTGAATCTTTTGCGAACACAGATGAAGCTCGATACCCGGGAGCGTCGATTCCCACGGAAGAAAACGCTTTTTGATATTTTCTCCAAGGCAGTGAACAGGCTCGTCCCCATTCCGGAAGTAATCAGCGGGGAGTACCCTCATTTCGAACAGCACACGGAAGATATTCTGCACCTGCAGAAGGCATACGAAATGTACAAGGCTCAGTACAACCTGATGGACTACGACGACATGCTGATTTATCTTCGGAAACTCCTGCGGGATAACGATGCGGTTCGCACCAAGATATCGGAGCGCTACAAGTACATTATGGTGGATGAATATCAGGATACCAACCGTATTCAGGCCGAGATCGTAAAACTTCTGTCGTCCCGGCATGAGAATGTACTCGTGGTCGGCGATGATTCTCAATCCATTTATTCCTTTCGCGGCGCGACGATTCGAAACATTCTCGATTTCCCCGAAGAGCATCCGAATTGCAAGATCATCAAGCTGGAAGAAAACTACCGCAGCACTCAACCGATTCTCAACCTTACAAACGAAATCCTGAGGAGAGCGCGGGCATAGTGCCGGTCGCATTGGAATATGCCCTGTGGGTTGTTGCATCACTTCTGGTGGTCGGAGGAATCGTGGGAACGATCGTGCCTGCAATTCCCGGGGCTCTTCTTGTATTCATCGGTCTGGTGGTTGCAGCTGCCATCGACAATTTTGACCGCGTCGGCTGGGTCATCCTTTCCATCTTGTTCATCATGACGATTCTCTCCTACGCGGCAGATGCAATTGCAACGGGGTACGGAGCGAAGAAAGTCGGGGCAGGCAAATGGGCCACGATCGGCGCAGTGCTTGGCGGTATTGTCGGATTGTTTTTTGGAATCATCGGCATAATCGTTGGGCCATTCGTCGGGGCATTTGTAGGCGAGCTACTCATGAGGCCTGATTTGAAGCAGGCGGGAAAATCTGGGCTCGGCGCATGGCTGGGGATCGTCCTCGGAAGCGCGGTGAAAGCCTCTCTCGCCATTGCAATGATAGGAATTTTTGTTGCAGCCTATTTTCTGTAGGCGGCCCCGCTTTCCCTTCTCATTTCTCTTTTGTATCATGAATCCACTCACCGGAACGCAACACAAAAGTCCAATGAAGAAACCATGTCAGCTCCTCTGCGCTCGGCGATAGAAAAGCACTCTCTCCTCATTCTCGATGGAGCCATGGGAACGGAGTTGCAGCGTCGCGGGGTGGATACGGGTTTGCCGCTCTGGTCCGCGAATGCCCTTCTTGTTCACCCTGAAATCGTCCAGCAGATCCACACCGACTATATCGACGCAGGCGCAAACATCATTACCGCCAACACCTTCAGAACCACACGCCGGACGATGAAGCGGGGCAAATTGCCTGACCGCTCTCAGCAACTGACACGGATGGCTCTTGAAGTAGCCCATAAGGCGCGCGACGCGCGGCCTGAACACGGCGTTTTGATTGCCGGCTCCATCGCTCCACTCGAGGACTGTTATCGTCCAGATCTTGTTCCCGGAGAAAATGAATTACAGGATGAACATGGCGAGCTCGCGGAGCGGCTCGCAGCGGGGGGCGTAGACTTTATTATCGCAGAGACCATGGGGACGATTCGAGAGGCGATGGCCGTAGCCGCAGCCGCAATCGCGACCGGCAAAGAGGTAATTGTTAGTTTCATCTGCAACACCAAGGGGGAGCTGTATAGCGGCGAGTCGTTGTCGGATGCTGTCGCTGAAATCATGAAACTCACGCCCACCGGTATCTCTCTCAATTGTATTTCCCCGCATCATCTTCATTCACCACTTGCAACCATCCTGCAGGTAGGGCGCTCACATTGCGATCTCATCGTCGGAGTGTACGGGAATATCGGCATACCTGAGAGTGAGAAAACGGGGTGGGAGTTTACGCAGGATGTTTCAGAGAAAGAGTATGCATCCTTTGCGAGCGATTGGATTCATGCCGGTGCGACCATGGTCGGCGGCTGCTGCGGCACTACACCGGAATACATCCGCGTGCTCTCGGGCGTTGCGGTTCAATGACGCGACACAAGTTTCATAAAGAACTCTTCACGTACAGGGGCGGGGGCGAGCTTCCCAGTATTGTCGTTGCCGAAAATGAAAATCTGCAATCGAAGTTCGTCGTGCAGAAGGTGCTGGAACTACGGGAACAGGGAATCCCCCTTCAAGATATGTCGGTGCTGTTTCGGTCGAGCTATCTCTCCTTCGATCTTGAGATAGAACTAAACAAGGCAAATATCCCCTTTGTGAAATTTGGCGGTTTCAAGTTCATCGAGACGGCGCACGTGAAGGACCTCGTTGCGTACCTCCGCGTTATCGAGAATCCACGGGACGCAGTTGCCTGGAACCGGATCTTGCTTCTCGCCGAAGGCGTTGGACCCAGAACTGCGGAAAAAGTGATCCAAGATGTTCTGGCGCGAAGGAATACATCACCGCCCGATGGAACATCGACAAAACTTCCCTCCCTCTGGTCGCAGTTCGATCAGTATGCCGAGCCGGTGCGCAGTCTCTTCGAGACTCTCAAGGGAATCAGTCAGTCTCATATTCTCCCCGCAGACAAAGTCGCCCAACTCCTGAATTACTACCAGCCGATCTTTACCAAACGCTACGACGACTACAACAAAAGGCGAAAAGACCTTGACATGTTCCAGCAGATTTGCGAACGGTATAAAGAAGTCGGAACGCTTCTCGCGGACCTGGCATTGGAACCGACGACGGAAAGCGTTGCCGACATCACCGCGCCTGGAACAGATGATGAAAAGCTTATCCTCTCCACTATTCACAGTGCCAAGGGGTTGGAATGGAACTCTGTCTTTGTATTGTACGCGCTCGATGGAAGGTTTCCTGTAACGCGCGCAGCGTTGGACGACGATCAGATGGAAGAGGAACGAAGGCTCATGTATGTCGCATGCACGAGAGCAAAAGAGCATCTCTACATAACGTATCCCATCAATGTCTATGACCGGGAATCCGGGTTGGTACTTTCCAAACCTTCACGTTTTATCGCGGGCCTTCCCGAAGAGCTTCTCGACACGTGGGTTATCGACGAGGAATAGCGAGTATCAGGTACTTCACTGAGTGTGGAGAACACTTTCCACGATAATTACGGCGAAGGGTTATTATTCGGTGTGATTTTCGGGATAAGCGTCATGTCAAACTTGTCGAGGTGAGCATGCCCAATTCGACGAACCTCAACGCGGGCCCGCTCAATGGCGACGAGGAGGAGCTTTACATTAGTTTGAAGGAAAACATCCGGGAAGAGCCGAAGTTTTTTTTCGGCCTTGTCGAAGTTCTTGGTCATGCCTCCGTGGCGTCCTTGTGCCAGAAGATGGTACGCAGCGGCAAGTTGAATAATTCCCTGGAAAAAGATCCGGCTTTTCTCAGGGCGCTGTTTCCAGACCTCTTCCCACGCCTCGTGTGCATGCCAGAACTTCCCTTTATTAAAGAGATCCCATCCATCCCAATACATATTCCGCTGTTCCACCGAAAGATCAGGTTCCTCGATCTCGGTCGGATTGATTTCTTCGGGTGGAGTTTTGGAATACAACCTATCTTTTTCCTGTGACCCTTTCATAGACCTGTCTTTCGCCAAGAACAATCGGTAATTGTTGCTGTTCCGATTTTGCCCGATCCTCCGCTGCAAGCAAAGCGAATTCTTTTGAGCCCTTGTGCGTGTACAATTCCGGGGTCGGGTGTAGGATGCAGTCAACCATTTGCTGCGCAATCTCTCCCGGCGTCTTCACCCCCTCAATGGCCGGGAGCGGAATCTTTTTTTCTTCCGCAATCCTCTTGATGACAGGGCCCGACTCTGAAAACAGAGGCATCATCGATCCTCCCTCCGTGACCATTGCCCACTCCGTCAGGACCCCGGCGGGGCAGACAACCGTTGCATGAATTCCTGTTTCCATCAGTTCTTGCCGTAGGGCGTGCGTGAACCCGACACAGGCATGCTTTGCAGCAACGTAGGCGCTGTTATAGGGGTAGCCGACTTTCCCAGCCATACTGGCAACATTGATAATGTGTCCGTTCTGCTGCTCTTTCATATATTTCAACGCTGCCCGAGTTGTGTACCAGAGGGAGAAGACGTTGACCTCGAACATGCTTTGAATGACCTGGTCCGAGGTGTCCTCCACGCTGCCCAGATGTCCGCGACCGGCGTTGTTGACGAGGATGTCGATTCTGCCTTGTTCCTTCACAGCATAGTGAATGAGCTCTTCGGCATCCTCTCGGACGGAGACATCGCACTTCACCCCCACAACCTTCCCTCCTTCTTTCTTGATCCTTGCCTCAAGGAAGTCCAGTTTGTTTTTCCGACGGGCCGCAATGACAACGGTGACACCCTGTTGGGCGAGGAGAAGGGCGAGGGAAGCCCCGATACCGGATGATGCACCTGTGATAACTGCAACCTTATTCTTCAGCATGGATAATTCCTTTTTTCTTTCCAACCCAATGAACGGAGACCCAGCACTTTGCCGCAGGCTTGCAAAATGAGAATGTGGAGCACTTGTCCAGCACTCTTTGGCCAAAGAGTCTTACCATGGTAAAAAAGTTTGAGACGAACCTCAATGAAGGCTTGGGCGGCCCAGATTATGCCAGTGCGGATGGATCATCGGTACCAAGAAAAAAGGCTGTGTACCATGTCTTCCCTCTCTTGACTTGACTCACGAATGATAGTATCTTCCACCGTGAAAAGGACCACTGCGATCACAATATGCTGGTTCGCGTCGTGCACCAATTCCCATTTTGGGGGAAGGAATTGTAAAAATGTTGTTTCGGTCGAAATCCAATAATCGCTTCACCGACGCGGGGAGCTTTCACCAACCTGTTGCACCAATCCCGAACAAGGCATCCGAAGTTATCCGCAATGCGGAGCGACTGATCCAGGGGCAAGAGTACGACAAAGCTTTGGAAAAACTCGCGGCAGCACAAAAGCTTGATCCTCAGAATCAATACATCATGGCGATCATCGATCGCATTCACGTCCTGCAAAAAGATCCGAACGCTTTTGTGGTTCCCGTGGAGCTTTCCGGCGAGGAGAGGGCGCAGCTTCGAACCCTGACTGATTCTGCACAACGATCGATGAAGAAAGGAAACGTGCAGGATGCATTTGATTCCCTGATGGATGCATATCTTATTGATCCGGTAAATCCAACGGTCCTCGCTCTCGAGGAAACCGTCATACCGGCATGGGAGAATAGCAGGGTAAGATCGGGAAAGGGGATGAATGCAACCAAGATGATGGATGCCTTCTCCAAGCTGGATGAGGTGGGCAATGGCAAATCCCAGACGGTCCAGAATGTTTACAATCTCCATGAGTCGTTGAAGTCCATCCCCGGAAGTCCTGATGAGGATTTTTCTTCCATCGAAAAACAAAAACAACAGGAAGAAGCTGAGCGATTTCGGCGTGAGCTTTCCTTGTGGCGTAGCGTAAACCGTTCGGGACTTTGAACAATCCCTCTATTTATTCCCTCCTTCGATGAGGGCCTCAATGATCCGGCTTTTCAAACTTTCCGCAGCCGGGTCATTTGGGTGTTGCGCCAAGTGATCGAGGAGCGCATCGAGGGCCTTATCAAGCGACCCTTCTTCGTAAAATGAAACAGATCTACTCAAGGCCTCCGTTTCATCATCTTCCATCAGTGGTTTCATCAGCTGGCGAATCCGCTCAAGGTATGCCGCACAATACTGATTGGAGGGATCTCCTCGCTTTGCTGATTCGACAGCTTCCAGAGCTCCGTTCAGGTTTCCCTTTCCAATCATTGAATCGGCTAGCTTCAGGTACATCGAACTGACCTGACGTTGTAATGCCAGCCTGCCCTGCGTTGAATGCATTCGATATTGCGACTGCTCGTGTACTCCGTTCATCCTAGTTATTCCGAAAATTGTGTTTGACTATTCTGGCTTCAATATGCCAAACAACATGCCGAAGACAAAAAAAGCCCAATCTGAGCTCATTCACGAGAAAATGGATATGTGAATTGAGTGATCCTGGCACTATCCTGCGATCAACGGGACTCTTCCCGCAGAGAGCGCAGTTGGGTAGAACTATTTTCATCCCAGGCACACAGAAAAAATCCAGCTTCGCGCGTGATGCATTCCACAGAATGTCCTGTTACCGATGAGTCGGCTTACAGCAGCGCATACCGAATGGTTCCTATGTTGAGCAACAGAGGGTGAAAAATGCCACCTTCGGAATAGTGAAGAGATATGTGCTACTCGCAACACCACTGACCGGTGATTTGTTGTACCATATTTCCGCACAAATTACTATAAGGAAGGAACCATGGATAACTATCAGGCAATGATTATCGCGCAAACAGTTTTTGGTTTGATTGGGATGCTTATTTGGTACAAGATCGGTCTTCTCAAGGGGCAAAATAAGAATAGCATTCGGATTGAACCCTCGGCTGAACCCGCCGCACAAGACAACTAGCTTTTTCGAAGAGTCTTCCCACCTATTCTCTCACACACGCAGTTTAGAAGACAGAATCCTTCCCCACTCGCGGACAACGTTTGATTGATATTTCAGATGCACCACGTCGGTGAAAACTGGAATGACACCTCTCCTTTTGTTATCTTTTCCCCCGGCGACGACAAAAACGCAGTACTCGAGTTCAAGAACAATTGGGGACCATGGCCAACAGCGCGCCTTCGGAAGAACGAATCCAGGCAATTCTTGAAGCCTTTGGACCAAATGCAGGCTTAGTAGAAGAACTGCTTCGGGATTACCTGAACAACCCGGCTTCAGTGAGTCCGAGCTGGCAGAAATACTTTTCCGACACAGTCGAGAAAGTTGCGGGGCCGAATGGCGGATCACTGCCCTCTGCAATTCAGACGCCCGTTCAGACTCCACCCGCTGCCGCGGAGGTACCACCAGTCCAGAAACGAAAGCCCGACACACCTCCATCAACACCCTCCTCTGATCAAGTTACCGCTCTAAAGGGTGTTGCGGGACGCATTGTAGAGAACATGGAAGCCAGCCTCTCGCTTCCTACGGCAACCTCCTTACGCACCATGCCGGTGAAGGTTCTCGAAGAAAATCGACGAATGATTAATCAATACCTGAGCGTCCGGGGCGGTAGCAAAGTATCCTATACTCATCTGATCGCATGGGCAATCGTGAAGGCACTTCATGATCATCCGAACATGAATGCAGCGTTCACCCGTATCGAAGGGGTCCCGCACAAAACCGCTCGTGAGACTATTAACATCGGACTTGCAATCGATCTCACCCGGAAGGATGGAACGCGATCTCTCGTTGTTCCAAATGTCAAGAGCGCAGGATCGATGAATTTTGAACAGTTTCTTGAGGGGTACGACGGTATCGTTTCAAAAGCGCGCAAAGGCGCGCTCGAACCGGCGGACTTCCAGGGAACATCGATTACCCTTACCAATCCTGGAACGGTGGGAACGCTCTCATCGATTCCACGTCTTATGCCGGGACAGGGGTCTATCATTGCTATCGGTGCAATCAATTTCCCAGCCGAAAACCTTGGCATGACCCCGGAAACTCTGTCGACTCTTGGGATCAGCAAGGTGATGACGATGACGAGTACCTATGACCATCGTGTTATCCAGGGAGCGGAGTCTGGGCAGTTCCTTGCGAGAGTTCATTCGTTGCTGCACGGCGATGACGAATTTTACGGTTTGCTCTTTGCTGACCTGAAGATACCGTACGAGCCTATCCGATGGTCCACCGATTATCTCCCCATGCTTGGCACTGCGGCACCGGAAAGTGAGCGCATCGAAAAGCAGGCACGTGTCATGCAGCTGATCAATGCCTATCGCGTGCGGGGCCATCTTATCGCACATCTCGATCCGCTCGTCAATGAACCACATCATCATCCCGAACTTGATCCGGCGAATTACGGGTTGACAATTTGGGATCTAGATAGAGAGTTTCTGACCGGAGGCCTTGGGGAAAAGAAAAGTGCGTCACTCCGGGAGATCCTGGATGTTCTTCGCGATACCTATTGCGGTACCATCGGCGTTGAGTACATGAACATCCAGCATCCGGAGCAGAAGCAGTGGCTGCAGGAACAGATGGAGCCCGTGCGGAACCGCGCCGCTCTTCCAGCAGCCCTTCGCATCGAAGCGTTCAAGAAACTGTCGGCTGCCGAGGGCCTGGAGCGCTTTCTTCACACGAGGTTCATCGGACACAAGCGATTCTCCCTTGAGGGCGCAGAGACTATCATGCCGATTCTCGATGTACTCTTGAACGATGCTGCCAACTCAGGTGTCCAGGAAATCGTTATCGGGATGACCCATCGCGGACGGTTGAACGTCCTCACGAACACCATCGGTAAATCGGTCGCAAAAATATTTTCTGAATTTGAGGGTTATGTCGACCCCAGTACCATCCAGGGAAGCGGAGACGTAAAATATCATTTGGGCGCGAGCGGCACGCATGCAACGCTTGACGGAAAACAAATCACTGTCTCGGTCGCCCCAAACCCAAGTCACCTGGAAGCTGTCAATCCCGTGGTGGAAGGAATTGTGCGCGCCAAACAGGACAGGATGGAAAACGCCAGTCGCGACAGAGTAATGCCTGTTCTTATCCACGGCGATGCAGCATTTGCCGGACAAGGAACCATTGCAGAAACGTTGAACCTCTCCCAACTCTCAGGCTACCGCACCGGTGGGACAATCCATATTATCATCAACAACCAGATCGGTTTCACTACTTCTCCGGATGATGCTCGCTCCACGCCATACAGCACTGATGTCGCCAAAATGGTTCAGGCGCCCATCTTCCATGTCAACGGCGACGACGTTGATGCGGCACTGCGGGTTGCGGAGATAGCCCTTTCGTTCCGGCAGAGGTTCAAAAAGGATGTTGTGATCGACATGTTCTGCTACCGGAAGCACGGCCACAACGAGGGGGACGAGCCGAGCTATACTCAACCTCTCTTGTACAAAAAGATTCGTCAGCATCCATCTGTCCGTGAGCTATATGCTGAAACGATAATTCGGGAAAAACTTCTCACACGGGAGGATACAACAAAGATAAACGAGGAAGCTCATCTTCGGTACGATCGTGCCTTTGAAGCGTCACAGAAAAGGGAAATGCACTTTAAGCCGGAGGTGCCGCTTGCCGTTGACCCCGAACAGATCGAAGCGAAAAAGGCGCCGGGTACTACGGCGGTGCCCTGGGAAACGCTGAAGATGGTTGGGAAAGGTCTCGCCACAGTGCCGGAGTATTTCCATGTTCACCCCAAACTTGCAAAAATGTTAAATGAACGGCGCGAATGGTCCGAGAACGGCGGTCCTGTCGATTGGGCACTTGCGGAAGCACTTGCCTTTGGTTCGTTGGTACTCGAGGGAACGCCTGTACGACTGAGTGGCCAGGACAGCGGGCGCGGTACATTTAGCCAGCGCCACCTCATGCTGTATGATGCACAAAGCGCACAAGAGTACCTTCCCCTCAACAACCTTTCCACAACACAAGCGGCTTTCATGGTGTATGACAGTCTCCTCTCGGAAGCTGCAGTTCTCGGATTTGAATTTGGCTATAGCGTCGCAGACCCATTGGCGCTCGTTCTCTGGGAAGCGCAGTTTGGCGACTTTGCCAATGGTGCACAGGTGATTATCGATCAGTTCTTGGCAGGATCAGAAGCCAAGTGGCAACAGCCATGCGACCTGGTGCTTCTTCTTCCGCATGGTTACGAGGGACAAGGGCCTGACCACTCCAGCGCACGTTTGGAACGATTCCTTCAATTATGCGCAGAAGAAAACCTTCAAGTGTGCAACCTCACGACGCCGGCCCAATACTTTCATGTTCTCCGCAGACAGATGCGCGACAACAGACGGAAACCGCTCGTTATCATGACGCCCAAAAGTCTTCTGCGCCACCCCAAGGTCCTTTCCACACCCGATGATTTCACTCGGGGGAGGTTTCAGGAGTGTATCGATGATGTCCATGGATTATCACCCAACGCTGTCCGCCGCGTTGTTCTCTGCAGCGGCAAGGTGTATTACGACCTCCTGGCAGAACATGAAAAGCGCAGCATCAAGGATATCGCAATCCTGCGGGTGGAACAATTTTATCCCTTCGCAACACATGAAGCACAGCGCCTCCTGCAGAAGTATTCAGCCGCGAAGGAAATCTGCTGGGTGCAGGAAGAACCAAAGAACATGGGTGGCTGGAGTTTTCTGATGCCATTATTGACGGACATCCTCAGGCAGGACCAGACATTGCAATACATTGGCCGCGATGCCTCCGCGAGCACCGCGACCGGATCGCTGAAGGTTCATACCGAGGTACAGGAACAAATTGTCGCTGATGCACTTCGGTAACATCCCCATGTCAGCGCTGTAACATTTCTTTTCAGGACAAAACTTTTTCAAGGAGATCTCATGGTCCACATCAAAAATTCATCCCTCACAATTCTTTTGTCTGCGCTCATTTTTGTTTCTTGTCGGAGTGTACCGGTCACCGGAAGAAATCAGCTCAATATTATTCCGGCTTCCACCATGCTCTCCATGAGCGCGCAGGAGTATGATACATTTCTTCAATCCAACCCAAAAAGCAATGACCAGGCAAATACTGCGCTAGTGCAAAAGGTAGGGCAGAGAATTCAGGGAGCAGTTGAGCGATACATGACTCAAGTGGGTGCCGCCGATCAGCTCTCCGGATATAAGTGGGAATTCAACCTGGTACAAAGCGACCAAGTGAACGCGTGGTGTATGCCGGGAGGCAAAGTTGTGTTCTATACTGGAATTCTCCCCATCACCCAAAATGAAACTGGCATCGCTGTTGTGATGGGTCATGAGGTTGCGCATGCAATTGCCGAGCATGGCAATGAACGAATGAGCCAGGGGCTGATAGCACAATTCGGAGCAATCGCATTGTCGGAAGTTATCAAAAACAAGCCGGAGCAAACGCAAGCGCTCTATATGACTGCCTTTGGCCTTGGTGCTCAATTCGGAGCGATACTCCCTTTCAGCAGACTCCAGGAAAGCGAGGCCGACCATCTTGGACTTATTTTTATGGCGATGGCTGGTTATGATCCCAACGCGGCCGTCTCCTTTTGGGAAAGAATGGCCGCAAACAAAGGAGGTCAGGCGCCCCCGGAATTCATGAGTACCCACCCCTCTGATCAGACGCGTATTGCGAAAATCCGGGAGGCACTTCCCGAAGCAATGCGTTACTACAAACCATAGAAAACCACTGCGAGATACCGGAATACCGTGTTTGCGGTATACCCATCTGGCATTCTCTATGATATATTGATCGTGCAAAACAAATGCACCGACTCAATATTCGTGTGGAGGAGACAATGGATTGGGTTTTCGTACTCTTTTTCTTGTCGCTCTTGATTTCTTTTATCGTCCCGCTGCATCGCACTCGACTTCATTTCACAAACCCACTGTCGGTGTCTTCGTGGGCTCTGTTCAAGGATGAATGTGCAATGATTGAGAGAATCTTGAATGACAAGTCAAACAGTGAGCGTGAGTCGCGACAGACCGACCTGGCTCGTGGATTGCGCAATCTGCGAGCATCAATGACACGGCTTTCAGAGGTTGAACGATCCCGGGGAGAGATCGTTTTCAACGCGGTACGACTGCAAGCCGCTGCACACGGGGTGTTTATCGACTAGGGATCTCAAACCGCAATCATTACATCTGGCCGGACTTGCAGTGTCCGGCCATTTCTTTTATATTCGCTCCATCAACCCATTTTTTTCTCACCAATCTTGAATAATCTGGAATCCCAAAAGACTCGACGGAAAAGTCTCATGCTCGGCACTGTCACAACACTTGCTGCGATCGCCATCGGTGGATACCTTCTGCTCGTTATTGCCTTGTATGTGTTTCAGGAGAAGCTTGTGTACTTCCCTTCGGGAGCAATTATCGCAACTCCAGCGTCATTGGGACTGGACTACGAGGAGATTCGTGTTACCACAGAAGATGGCGTTCATCTTCACGGCTGGTTCATTCCCGCTAATGGCAGCAAAGCGACCGCCCTCTTTTTCCACGGGAATGGGGGAAATATCTCGTATCGGATGGAAACGATTCGCATCCTCCATTCTCTCGGGCTGAACCTCCTTCTGTTTGATTATCGCGGATATGGAAACAGTGACGGCTCACCCGGTGAGGAAGGGACGTATCTGGATGCAGCTGCAATGTGGAACTACCTGACGAAAGTGAAGGAAATCCAGGCGAGCGATATTGTTCTCATGGGACGATCACTTGGCGGCGCAATCGCTTCATGGCTGGCGGAAAAAGAATCACCCCACTCTCTTATTTTGGAATCGTCTTTTACCTCTCTTGCGGATGTTGGAGCGGAGGTGTATCCCTTCATACCTGTTCGTATACTATCCCGCATACAGTATTCCACAATTGAACGGGTCAAGAATATTCGTTGTCCCGTTCTTATCGTCCATAGCTCACAAGATGAAATCATCCCATTTCACCATGGAGAGCAGCTTTTTGCTGCTGCACATCCGCCAAAGGAGTTTCTTCGTATTTCCGGAGGACACAACGATGGATTTATTGTTTCGGAAAAAATATATGTGGAAGGAATTCGTAAGTTTATCATGCGCTAGCTAGCGGAGTATGAGGGTGTTGCTCACGCTTTTGCTTCCCATGTTTTTCTTCATTTCAACAACAAAGGCAATGCACAGCCCAACGTCATCCCCGAATACCACAAGACGCTTTCTCGCTTTGGGAGATTCCTATACGATAGGAGAATCTGTTGATCCGAGCGAACGCTGGCCTTCATTGCTTGTCGCGAAGCTGCGTGCGGTTGGAATTCAAATTGAAGATGCCTTGATCATTGCAAAAACGGGCTGGACAACCGATGAACTGAACGCAGCCATCGACAAGGAGTCTCCGACAGAACCATTCGACATTGTCTCGCTTTCGGTTGGTGTTAACAACCAATATCGCGGGCGAACTCCGGAGGAGTATCGCATACAATTTGAGGCACTTCTTGATCGGGCAATCAGATTCGCGCGCAACGATCCAACGAGAGTGTTCGTCATTTCTATTCCGGACTGGGGTGTAACACCATATGCGGAAGGAAGGGATCGACGGCGAATTGCCCGGGAGATCGACGAATATAATCGAATAAACAAAAAGCTGACCGAAGCGAGAGGCGCATCCTACATCGACGTCACACCCCGGTCAAGGGATGCCGCCAATGATTTATCACTGCTTACTTCAGATGGACTTCATCCATCACGAATTCTCTATGAGGAGTGGGCGGCGTTGGCTTACCCAATCGTCAAGCGGATATCTAACAATAAATCCAAACGGTGAAACAGCCGTCTTCTGTATGTCCGCCAGAATTCATTGCACCGGATTGAGAAATCCTTACCAGCTGGCGAAAAACCATACCTGATTCCCCTGGTCTTGCAATCGACAGAAAAATTATCGAAGATAAGAAGGGTACTTGTGCGGTCGGACTCGTTGCACTAAAGTGTATTCTCCCTCCGATTTTCCTGTTCTCTCTGCACCGGCTGCGTTCCCTGTCCGGAAACTTTCGAATCGACGTAGCTGCTTTTTCTATACTGAAGGATTCCAATCTTGAAATGTGGGTTCTGGAAATACTTTGCTTTTTCTCTTCTTCTCGTTGCGGGATGCACGACAAGCCCGCCGGCTCCATCTGCTGATCCGGACACTGGTGAAGGACGCGTGCTGGTTAGCGCGAATGTTGACAGTGCAAACATCTTCCTTGACAACATTCCCACAGGGAAGGTCACGCCGGATACAATTGCTGCAGCCGAAGGGATACACGAGATCAGGCTTGAGAAACAGGGGTTTATCGCAGCCCAGGTGAACCTGGTAATCATCCGTGATTCTGTCATTAGTGTATCCTTCATATTGCAAACAACCGCGACCCAAAAAGTAGTACTGCTGGAGGACTTCGCGAACGTCAGTTGCATACCTTGTGTAAGCTCTAACGCGATCATTGAAATTCTGGCGAATCAACGATATGGGAGGACCAAACTTCTGCCGATCAAGTATCCAACGAATTTTCCTTCGCCGAACGATCCGTTATACCTGGCTAATAGCAGTTCTTGCGATTCCCGAATTCAATACTACGGAGTCCTTTTTGCCCCGACAACTATCATCGATGGTATTGTCCGTCCCATCTCTACGGATTCCATCGCAATGAAAGACAGTATTGATGCACGACTCAGTCTTATGCCTCCTTTTTCGTTGTCTATCCGTGATAGTGTTGTGGGTGGAACCTATTATGTGACCGTGGCAGTGGAACCCCTTGTCACACTTGGCCAGGGGTTTTCCTCCCTTAGGCTTCAGACGGTAGTGACAGAAACGAATATCACCTTTGCAAATCCGCCCGGGTCGAACGGTGAGACAAAGTTTTATGACGTCATGCGGACTATGCTTCCCGGTCCGGGCGGTGAGGCACTCGCTGATGCCAACAGGACCGCGCGTATAGTTTACGTCCGTCAGGTCGCCCTCAACAGCTTATGGAACTCTTCACAACTTCATGCAGTCGCATTTATTCAGGACACTCAAACAAAAGAAATACTTCAAGCGGGTTCAACTTTTTAGCAGAAAGACAATGAGCGTACACTTCCTTCAAAAATTAATCTTTGTGTCTGCGCTCCCCGTAACGGCCCTTTTTGGTCAGAGTTTTTCCTTTATCCCCGCGGATACCATTCTGACAGATTCGATCGGGAGCGAAATTATCTTCAACACGACGGTAACGAACATCTCTTCGTCCCCACTCACCATGGCATTTGTGAGAAAGGAAAATACTCTCCCGGGACCATGGTCATCATCGCTCTGTTTCGACGTTTGTTTTGCCCCATTCGTCGACAGCATTGCAACGACACCAGCGTATGGCAGCTCTCCGCTTGCACCTTCGCAATCGCGGGAGTTTTCAGTTCACGTGTTCACTCCATCCGTAGCCGGCACTGCAAGTATTCGAGTACTTGCAAAGGATGCTCTGAACCCTTCGGACTCTCTTACCGTTTCATTTGTTGCGATTGCTTCAACGACTTCCGCAGGCTTCCTGCCAGAGACTCCGTTCCAATATCGCCTTGAACAGAACTATCCGAATCCATGGAATCCGAACACGACCATATCGTATACACTCCCTGAAAGAGGAAGTGTTCTTCTTACACTGCATGACATCCTCGGACGAAGAGTGGCAACACTCGTGAACGCACAACAGGAAGCTGGTCACCATGCGGTCGAGCTCGATGGAACTTCACTTTCCTCCGGCACATATATCTATCTCTTGGAAACAGGTGCTTTCCGAGCATCACGAAAGATGGTACTCATGCGATGAAGAATTGTTCTGTTATACTGTTCTTTCTCTTCTCATTGCCTCTTTTCGCCCAGGAGCAGACAGCCGGAAGACATGCGCCGGATTTTTATCTAGACGACATGGAAGGAAACATCGTGGCTCTTGGCGACATTACCGGAAAGGGACCGGTAATAATAAGTTTCTGGGCAACTTGGTGTAAGCCATGCATAGAGGAGTTAGGGGAACTGCAAAAACTATACGAGGAATTCAAAAAAGCAAATGTGAGCCTCTTGGCAATTTCCACCGACTCCGAGCGGAGTCTAGCCAAGGTAAAGCCGTTTGTCAAATCGCGCGGTTATGCATTCACAGTCCTACTTGACACTAATTCTGATGTTGCGCGAAAATACTATGTGCAAACCATTCCATATACCCTCGTACTCAATGCAGAGGGTTCCATTGTCTACTCACACACAGGATATAAAAAGGGGGATGAGGTTGAAATTCGCCGGGTTGTTGAACATCTTCTCACGCGTTGAGAAACCAATGCTCCGCCCCCACTTCATTGTCTTAACGATTACCGGATTCCTGATGCAGAATTTGTCAACACAAGCGCAAGAACTCAGGAATGAGCTTCTCCTTCCTGAAGGACTTGGATTCTCAAATCATCTTGAGTATTCGTGGGCGACCGACACCAAGAACGAAATTCTTGAAAACTGGCTGAATCTCGATTACACCTACAGCGCTTTCACTGCAGGATTACGCTTTGATGTTTTTCAGCCAAACGACCCAAGTCCCGCCATCAATCGCGGGCGTGTGCGATATGCAGATATTGCATTCAAATATATTCGCGCCGATGTGGGGAACGCCTACGAAGGAGCAAGTCTGACTGTAGGCAATTACTATGGCCTTTTCGGTAGAGGGATGATCCTAAAAAGCAGCGAGGATAGGACAATTCGGGTGGATAATAATCTTCTTGGTCTCAAAATCATTGGTCGCTTCCACGGTTTGCAGATAACAGCGTTGACGGGTCAGAGTGAAAACCTCCAGGCAGTACGCACGGAGGTCATTCACGCTGTCGACCTTGAATACAAGGTTCTCAAACACCTCAAGGCTGGGGTGTCCTTTGCCTCAAACCAACCGGACGTCTCGGGCATTGCTCGGACTCGCCTTTTTGCAGGCCGCCTGGAACCATCTCTGGGGAATTTCGACCTTTACGCAGAGTACGGTATCAAGCAAAACAACGATTTGAAAGAAACAGTATTTCTAAGCCAGGAAAATATCGTCGGGCGCGCCATGTATGGGAGTCTTAATTTCTTTTTCGATCGATTTTCAATCGTCGGAGAATACAAGTTGTACGACAACTATGCCTTCACCTCCAGCGATCAGACGATCGTCTATAATACTCCTCCGGCAGTTCGTCGCGATTACAGCTATGTACTTCTCAACCGGCATCCCGTGCCTCTCGACGCCAACAACGAACGCGGGTATCAGGCAGAATTGAATTACGGCGTCGGAGACAACTCATCATTCCTGACGAGCTTTAGCGAAACCAAGACGCTCGAACAGTCATCGTATTACCAGAGAATTGTTGGAACCTCAAACCCGACACGTATCCAGTTACGCGAAGCCTTCGGGCAAGCTTCCCATCGTTGGAATGAGTCGCTGACGACAACCATTGCGCTTGGTTATATGGAAGAGGGCGTGACCGGCACAAAGTCAGTCACGCCGATCCTTGAAGCGGTGCACACAATTGACGAGACAAACTCGATCAGACTAGTCGGAGAACATCAGCACGTCACTGTTCGGACTACTGGTGAGAGATACTTCGACGACGCTATCACACTGGAGTATCAGCGTTCCCCGGGGTTTGCCGTCTCCGTCGTCGGAGAGATGGAAACACACGAACTACCAGTGGGTAGTTTCGAGCGTCAGTTTTGGTTCCTCGGACAGCTTACCTTCAAAGTGGGAACCCATACGGATGCGTCGATGGTTTTTGGATCCCGGCAGGCCGGTAACATCTGTATCGGTGGAGTATGTCGCTACGAGCCTGCATTCAAAGGAGTTGAGCTGAGACTGTATACACGTTTGTAGCATGGTAGTTTCGCTGCTACGGTAACGTTCTTCAATGTTCGAACATCACTCATTTCACAAACAATGGAGGTCGATCATGGCTCGCATTGTTACAATCGCGCTCCTTCTCTCTCTTTCGGTCTCTCTCCACGCGCAGGCGAGACGAATTGTGCTCATGGAGGAAGCTACGAATGCCAGTTGCGCTCCCTGTGCCGCAAATAATCCGAATTTGCAGGCATTCTTTTCAACACATTTCGGCAGTGTTATCTCCGTTCGGTATCACGCATGGTGGCCCGGCACGGATCCGATGTATAACCTGAACACAACCGACAATGCGAACAGAATCAACTACTACGGCATCAATGGCGTACCCAACTATCTCATCGATGGTGTCAATTACGGTGTCCCAGGTGATCCTGATGGAATGACGACGACGATGAACGAGCGGGCTGCTTCCCTTTCTCCAGTGTGGATCGATGTTGCAGGAAATATTACCGCCGACTCTGTTCGTGCAACCGTCAAGATCATTGGTTTGGCACCAGTGGCTCAGACCAACCTCTCGCTACGTGTTGCCGTCATCGAGCGTTGGATTCACTATGCAAGCCCCCCGGGATCGAATGGTGAACGCGACTTCCCTGATGTCATGCGGAAACTTCTTCCCGATGGTAACGGAACCGCCGTTGCATCCATTACCCCCGGAGACACCTTATCGTATGCATTTTCGTACCCGGTGAATGCGGCCTGGAATTGGCAGGATCTGGCGGTTGTTGCATGGCTTCAGACAAATACATCGAAGGAAGTCATCCAGTCAAATATCAGTTATCCGACTTATTCGATTGGCTCTCCTGATGCGAGGGGACAGTTTCTCACGACTAGTCAATCAGTTACAAAGAATTATTCAATTCATAATGACAACTCCAGTTCAATCGATGTGAAGATCTTTCCTCAGGTAATACGGATTTCTTCCGGGTGGACTTACGGCCTCACATTCAATGGGTCTCCAATCGATACAATCGTGGCAACTATACAACCGGGAGATAGCGTTGCGTTTGCGATGAACGTTACTTCGGGTGCAACTCCTGGGGCAATCAAGGTGCGTATCCATGCCCGCAACATGAATGATTTCTATAACTACTCCAACAGCATCGACTATTTCGGGGTTGTGAAAAATGGTGAAGTTCTGTTCGTCGATGACGACGGAGGAAATGCGTGGGAGCAGAATTACTATCGGGCATTTGATAGCGCGGGGGTCGCGTATACCAGCGTCGGGCAAGCGGACGTTGCAGCAATTGCTTCCCAAATAAGCCCTGCCCTTTTCCGCGCCATTTTTTGGAACGTATCGTGGGGGTTCCCAGCGCTGATTCCATCGGATATTTCCTTCCTTGAAGGGTACCTCGATCAGGGAGGAAGTCTCTTCATTGCGGGACAGGACATAGGATGGGATATTTTTGAGAGTGGAAGTGGAACCCCGGCGGCGATGAATTTCTATCATACATACCTCGGTGCAAACTACTTGGCGGATGCATCCGGCGGAACAAGTATGACCGGAATTGCCGGAGATCCTATTACAGATGGAATTTCCTTCAGTCTTGTCAATCCATACAGCTCCTATCCCGAGGACATCGGTGTGTATTCCGGCGCGAGCTCTGTCTTAATTCTTCAGTATAACAACGGAAAGTATGGTGCCATCAGGAAGGACAACGGAACTTACAAGACCGTCTATCTGGGCATTGGGCTCGAGCAGATGTCTATCGCTTCAGCCCGAGACCAGATCATCCGGAATACACTCAGCTGGTTT